>JBFRWL010000587.1:0-10239 GCA_051439565.1 Prochloraceae cyanobacterium | reverse complement strand
AGGTAAAGGTGCTGAAAAAGATAGGGGTAGAGAAAGCTCTTCATTACTGAGTGATACTTTTGAAGCGATTATTGGCGCTTACTTTCTAGAATCGGGGATTGAAGCAGTCCGAGATTATATAAAACCATTATTTATGTCGGTAGCAGGGAAAATTCTTGCTTCTCCACCTAATACAAACAGCAAAAATCTCGTAGACTCTAAAAATAGGTTTCAGCAATGGGCGCTGGCTAACAAAGGTGAAAATCCTCAATACCAAATTATTGAGGAATCTGGGCCAGATCACGCTAAAGAATTTACTGCTCAAGTTAGCGTTCGAGATATAGTGTACGGTATCGGTAAAGGTCGCCGCAAACAAGAAGCACAGAAACGGGCGGCTGAATCTGCCCTGAAGAAATTAGGACTGGAATAGTGTGGAGGGGGAGTGTGGGGAGAGGGGGAGAATAACAATCAGCAATCAACCATCAAGCATCAACTATTAGCAAACAATCAATGACTAAACTTAGCCTTTGCACGATCGCTAAAAATGAAGAAGCATCTTTGCCTCAATGTCTGGACAGTGTTAAAAACTTTGTCAATGAAATGGTGGTGTTGGATACTGGTTCTACAGATAAGACGATAGAGATTGCCCGAGAATTGGGGGCAAAAGTTTATCAATTTCAATGGTGCAATGACTTTGCGGTGGCGCGCAATGAAGCTTTAAAGTACGTTGGCGGAGAATGGGTGCTGGTACTGGATGCAGATGAAGTACTGACACCAGAGATTATTCCCTTGATTGAAAAGGCAATAGAAGACCAAAACAACCTAGCAGTTAACTTGGTCAGGGAAGAAGTGGGGGCAGCACAATCTCCCTATTCCTTAGTTTCTCGCTTGTTTCGCCATCATCGAGAGTTGCAATTTTCTCGTCCCTATCACGCCACGATCGACGACAGCGTCCAGATGCTATTGCAGCAAGAACCACACTGGCAAGTAGTTTCCCTTCCATCTGTGGCAATTTTACATTATGGCTATCAACCAGAAGCGATCGCCGCTTTAGATAAATACAATCGAGCTCAAAAAGCAATGGAAGGGTTTTTGGCAACCCATCCTCAGGATCCCTATACTTGTAGTAAGTTGGGTGCGCTTTATCTACAAGTTGGTCGGGAAAAGGAGGGGATTAAATTACTCAAGCGGGGTTTAAAATCCAATCGGGCAGATGCTCCGGTATTATTTGAGCTACATTACCATCTAGCTAATGCCTATACCCGCCAGGAAAAACTAGAACAAGCAGTAAAACACTATCAAAAAGCGATCGACCAGCCTATCTTAGCAAAATTAAAACTAGGGGCTTATAACAATCTGGGTAGTTTATTGCAACAGGTAGGAGATTTGCAGACGGCGACAAAAGCCTATGAAGTTGCTTTAGAGATCGATCCTAATTTTGCCCTAGCTTACTATAACTTGGGTGCAATTCTAAAAAGATTTGGTCGCTATGAGGAAGCGATCACTGCTTACCAACAAGCAATTAAACTCAACCCTGACTATGCCTTTGCCTATCAAAATTTAGGAGTTGTGCTCTTAAAAATTGGCAATCTACAAGAGAGTATGGCAGCCTTTGAGAAGGCGATCGCCCTCCACGAAAGCCAAAATCCCGCAGAAGCACAACGATTGCGTCAAGGATTGCAAAAGATGGGATTTATATCAAATCTAAGTTGATTAACGGGACTTAAACAATCATCGAATGCAAGCTTTAAAATTTAAAGACAGTGCGAATTGTTCCTACATAGGGTTTGCTGAAAAAGTAATAAAAAATCAACAAAAAGCAATTGGTTTTTTACACCAAGCTAAAATATAATTGTTTATTATCTTTAAAGAACTAAAATATAATTTTATATAATTAGCGATCCCGCAGGTATCGCCCTGACCTGAATCTTTACGCTTTGAGTAAGAGTTTACCCATGAAACGACTGTTTTTTAACTGATTTAATTGAACCAAAAATTTTTCTGACTTTAATAATAACTCTGGTTAAGATTTAAAATTAACTGGCAAAATGTCAAGGCAATTGAGGTCATATTTTACCTCTCTGCTGTTGTTCTAGTCAATAGCAGTTTTTTCCTTAACAATCTCTATAAGTTATTAGCTCTTTATGCTTAAGGTGCGCAACTCTTCTTCTTAACGTGCATAACTTGTCTGGATTAATGATTGTGCCTGTGAAACAATTGGGGGCGAGAAAAACTCGTCAAGAAAAAATTAAGGACAAATAGGAGATGATGGAGCTGAGTCATAAATGAGTTGAATTAATTCACGAAAAAGTTGATTTGATAATTTTTGTCGGAAACACTAGATGAATCAAAACCAAGAATCTCAATCTCTACTCGGACCAATTTTAATCAGCATTATCGCGGGAATTTGCTTCGGCGGTTTTTTCCCCGATTTGGCCCGCTCGGTCGAATTTTTAGGAAAATTATTTATTAATGCTCTATCAATGTTGATTATTCCTTTGGTGATGACTTCTCTGATTGTCGCTGTCACCAGTTTTGGGGATATTCGTCAACTCAAAAAGCTCGGGACTAAAACAATTATTTATTATTTAAGCACCACAGGAATAGCGGTGGCGCTTGGTTTAATTGTGGTCAACCTTCTCCAACCCGGAGTTGTCGATAACCAAGCCGCGCGTGTTTTTCTGCGAGGAGGTCAAGTATTAGAAAAGGTCGCTTATCAAATCGACAATAACGATATTACCCTCGAAACAGAACAATTTAGAAAAGCCTTCGACGAACGTTATAAAATCATTTTGTCCGACCAAAATAATATTCAAGGTGTTATTAAACCCTCAAAAGTTGCAGATGATAATCAATTAAGCGTTGTAGCTTGGACTAACGAGCTGGGCGAAATTGCCCTCCCGAAACTGAAAGGCTCTGGGCTGCAAGTAGACTTAGCAATTGCTGGTCAAGTCCAAAGGAAACAAGAGCGCTCGATCGCTAACGTCTTAGAAGAAATGGTAATTGGTTTGCTGCCAACTAATATTTTTCAGGCTATGGCCCAGAATAAAGTCTTGCCATTAATTGTCTTTTCATTGTTATTGGCGGGAGTATTAAGTACTCTGGGAGAAATAGGCACTCCGGTTATTCGCTTAACCAATAGCCTCAACGAAGCCTTTATGAAGATGGTTCATCTAATTTTATTAGCTGCACCTGTAGGGATAGGGGCTTTAATCGCAGGACGTTTAGGAGCAGCTGGCGGTTTTAGTGGATTTGCGACCGAATTTTTGAGCTTAAGTAAATTTGTCATAGCTGTAGTAATGGGCTTAGTCATTCATGGCTTGATTATTTTGCCGTTAATTTTGCTTTGGCTCGGGAGACGAAAAGTTCTGAGTTACATGAAAAATATGTTACCAGCCCTGACAACAGCTTTTTCAACTGCTTCGAGTTCAGCTACTTTACCTTTGTCAATCGAATGTGCCATTGAAAACAATCGAGTGCCTGCGCCGATAGTTAATTTCGTTCTTCCTCTCGGTGCTACCGTTAACATGGATGGGACTGCTCTTTAGGAAGCAGTAGCGGCTGTATTCCTCGCTCAAATTGACGGTATTGAGTTAAGTATCGGCCAAGAAATTTTGATTTTATTAACCGCAACTTTAGCCGCGATTGGAGCAGCGGGAATTCCCCAAGCTGGTTTAGTTACTTTAATTGTTGTCCTCAAAACATTAGATTTACCAGTTGAGGGGATATCGTTAATTTTAGCGATTGATTGGTTTGTCGATCGTTGTCGGACCACTGTTAATGTTTGGGGTGATGCGGTTGGGGCAGCAGTAATAGAAAGATTAGTACCTAAATCTGAAAAAAATTACTTCCAGAAACACCAGAAGATGTACGGACTTAGCAATAAGTGATTGTGCTCTAAGTCTCAACTTGAATCATCTAGGAGTTGGCCATTAACCAAACTGGTTCTAACTCATTTTGGTAGCCCTAAATAAGACTTCGCCGAGCAAATGACAAATAAAAGAATTCGTTCGATTTTTCAAGGTATTGTTCTGGTCAGCATAAGTGTCGTTGCACTCAGTTCATTATCTAGAACAGAGGAATCATCTCACATCCAGGGATGGCTTTCTTTAGTACCGCCCTTGGTAGCTATTCTGTTAGCTTGGGTTGGGCGAGAAGCAATCTGGGCCTTATTTGTAGGGGTTTGGACCGGAGCCTGGATAGCTCACGGCTTGTCGCTGTCTGGGATAGTCAAAGGGTTTTTTGACACTACTGAGGTTTACATTTTAGGGGCACTTACCGATAGCGACCACGCCTCAATTATTTTATTTACTTTGATGCTCGGAGGGATGATTGGCATCGTGACCAAGAATGGGGGAGTCACGGGAATGGTCAATCAAATTGTGCCCTGGGCTAATTCCCCTAAACGAGCACAGTTAGTGACAGGTTTCCTCGGTCTAGCGATCTTTTTTGATGATTATGCCAATACATTGTTTGTAGGTTCTTCAATGCGGTCGATTACAGATCGCTTAGGTATATCCCGCGAGAAACTAGCTTACATTGTGGACTCGACGGCGGCCCCCGTTGCCTGTCTAGCATTAGTGAGTACCTGGATCGGGTATCAGATTGGTTTAATTAAGGAGGCTACAGACAAACTTGAAGGCTTGAGCGAGGATGCATATTCAATTTTTTGGCAATCAATTCCTTATTCTTTCTATCCCCTGCTCGCCATTTTTTTTGTTTTCGCAGTGGCTTGGAGCCAACGAGATTTTGGGCCAATGTTTGATGCTGAGTGTCGGGCGAGGCAAATGGAGGGCCGGCTCAGCGCGGAGTGGGAAAGCGGGGAAATTGATGAGGAAAATTTTAATCAGCTCAAAGCGAACTCAAAAAAGCCGCCGCGAGCGCTCAACGCCATCCTGCCTCTGATGGCGCTGTTGGGAACTACCTTGATGGGACTTTATCTGACCGGAAGGGGCAAGACCGGAGCCGGAGCTTCACTGCAGATAATTATGGGTCAAGCAGATCCGTACAAAGCACTGATGTGGGGGTCTCAAATTAGCCTGTTCGCAGCTGCTTCGTTATCTCTGGCACAGGGAATTATGTCTTGGAAAGAAACTTTCGATGCTTGTTTAACTGGGCTGAAATCTATGCTCCAACCAATAATTGTGCTCCTGCTGGCTTGGGCACTTTCAGCTGTACTGAAAGAACTTGGTACTTCCCAATTCCTGATTTCGATGCTCGGAGAGCGACTGCGCCCCGAATTCTTGCCCACAATTGTCTTCTTGCTATCAGCTGTGATAGCTTTTGCTAGCGGCACCAGTTGGGGGACGATGGCCATCCTGTTGCCACTGGTTATCCCTTTGACTTGGGCAGTTCTCACAAGCAATGACTTGGGTTTAAGCCAGATTTTCTATGCATCTATTGCTTCAGTCCTGGCTGGTGCTGTCTGGGGCGACCATTGCTCTCCGGTTTCCGACACCACCATCTTGGCTTCGATCGCCTCCAGATGCAATCATATTGACCACGTGCGCACTCAACTGCCTTATGCACTGTTGGTAGCTGGAGTAGCGCTGCTTTTAGGCACAATTCCGACAGGATTGGGAGTGCCTTGGTGGGCATCTTTAGTCATGGGAGGCGCAGTTTTACTTCTAATACTTCGTCGCTTCGGGAAGAATCCTGAGGTCAAATCCGTTCCCAGAAAATCTGAAGAGGCGATTGCCAGATAAAACCTTACCGTAACTGGGGACTAACCGCTCTGTAATGCAGGGAGTGCAAGATCGTGCGTTTAACAGCAGCTCATAAAATAGTAATTCTACTCCATGAAGGTATCCGCAACCGCGAGGGAAAAACGGGACTGGGTTTTTTACGTTATGGAGAAGCTCCAGTTGTAGCATTGCTCGGCAAACAATGTGCGGGGCAATCTTTATTCGAGTTGACGGGGATAGAAAAAGATCTACCTATTGCAGCCAGCCTGAAAGAGACTTTATCATACAATCCAAATGTTTTACTCATTGGTCTTGCCCCCTCTGGAGGGAGACTTCCCGATACTTGGTGGCAAGAAGTCAAGCAAGCGGTAGACATGGGTTTATCGCTCGTTAATGGCTTGCATACAGCCATGGCACCATTATTTCTCCATCTCCAACCAGGACATTGGAGCTGAATCTTTGTTAGATGAGGTAATAAACTGAAGCCCATTGAGAAAAATAAGTGAGGACTGTCTTCTTCAACTGACACCGGGTAACTATTTGCATCTCCCCCTCAAAAAAGCGATCGCTGCGAGGACCCAAAATTGAAACTGGTGCCGCCATCGAGTATGCTATGTTCCATGAGGCAACTTGACAAAAACGATCTAGCTCAGATGAATCGGGACTACTTTCAATCTCTGTAAAAGGAGAGATTGGTGGAAGTCGCTATTAATCTCCATAAGAAGCGCGATCCCGCAGGGATGATACTGTTGGCAAAAGCAATCTTGACTGAAATTAATCATACTACAACGACGAGAAATCTTTACTCTGGCGCTCGGTAATACTTCATGTAAGATTTTCTGTAGCACATTCGCCAACAGTATCAGGGATCCGCGTAGCGGCGCGAGCAATGGGAAAAGCTGCAACAAAACTCCAAAAATAGCTCTCGCCCGTCATCTTCAGACAATCCTTACAACAAAGCAGATTTAATCTTTCTACTATTGCCGCACCGATGACATCGCCCTAAACATTAATAGTCGTGCGACAGCGAGCGAGAAACCAATTTGGCCGATACTCCCAATCTGGCGAATATCTCCTAGACTACTAATCTTTACCACCTAGCTTGGGCTGAATTTCTCAAAATACTTGAGTTTGTAGCTCAGAAAAAGAATAAGATAGTTAGCTACTTCAAGAAATTAAGAATATAGCCATGTGATTTCCAGAATTCATCATCTCCTAAGTATCTTCCCACTTCAGTATAGGCATCTAATTTCTTGCCACAGGTACAACAGCTTAATTCAAGTTCGTTTATTAATTTGTGTACATCCCGATGAGGTCTGTACTCTATTTCATCTAAAACTCCGACATTTTTCATTACCTCACGCAAGACAAAAATTACAGGTTGACGAGAGGAAGTCACTGTCTTACTTTTTCCTTGGCGAACCATTTCATTATCACAGGTTATCCAATTTTTATAAAACTCTTGTCTAATTTTCTGTTTTTGCTCTTCCGATAATAGTTTCATTTTGCTATTCTTCTCAGTTTATTTTTTAATTAAAATTAGATACTATTGTTTTTCGTTAAGACAAATCAGTTAGCAAATAATCCTCATTTTCTGCTAGTAACACTATTTTTCTCAATGATTGCTACACTTCGATTAGGAAAGGCAACAGATTCGGATAATTGATGTGTAGCAGTATTTTTTGAAATTTGTATAATATCCCTCTTGGATCGGAGTAATAACAATTCTCTCTCATTGCTGCTACACATACTTTCCTCTACTCCCTGGTATTAATCTGTAGCAACTTTAAATAGAAATGAGATAAGATAGGCAACTTCAAAATTCGCTCGAGTTGATTAATCAAAACTTCTTTTTTTAAAATAAGTTTTTTTAATTTTTTTGTAAATTAGTGAAAACTCTGAAAACTAATATTAATTTTAGCTAGAAACGTTATCTTTCGGGGCAAGTATCTAAGTAAATTCAGTTATTACAGGTAAGGTGACCGTAAATGTAGTTCCTACTCCTGCTTTACTATCTGCGGCAATCTCGCCTCCATGGGTTTCTACGCATTTTTTAGCAATTGCTAACCCCAAGCCAGTACCAGGAATTGTGCCGACATTACTAGCACGATAAAATGGCTCAAACAGGAATTTTTGCTCTTCTTGAGGAATGCCAATTCCCCAATCTTGAATGCGGAAAGTGACTTTTTTCTCCCTAACAATTAGTTCTAAGAGCACTTTACCCCCTTCAGGAGAATACTTGATGGCATTGGCAAGTAAATTACCTAAAATGTGTCGTAGAAGGTTCCGATCCCATAATGCCTCGCCCAATTCCCCATCAGTTGTAAAAATAATCTTAATGTCATTGCCATCTGTACTCAGTTGTAGTTCTTCTACTAGTTGGCAGCAGAATAGCTCTAAATCTAGTGAGGCAGGTTGACATTCAAGTTTACCTGTATCAGCTCTACCAATTAATATCACCTCGTCCAGGAGGCGATCCATATTTTTAATCGCCGATCGAATTGCCTGAAAGTGAGCTAATTTTTTCTCTTTAGTCAAAAGATGTTCGCTTTTCTGTAGCAATCCAGTAGAGAGAAGGATCGCATTCATGGGATTGCGGAAGTCGTGAGAGAGCATAGAGATAAATTCAGATCTGAGCTGATTTATTTCTTGAGCTTTAACCAATTCCGCTTGCTTGCGCTCAATAGCGTAGCACAGAGAACGAAGCAATAATTTAGCGTTAACCTGTCGCTTGACTAAATAATCTTGTGCTCCTTGCCGAACTGCCTCAATTGCTAGTTCGTCGTCGTTCATATTAGTTAAGACAACAATTGGTAAGCTAGGAGCTTTTTTCATCAAAGGTTCTAGGGATGATAATCCTTGGCTGTCTGGTAGGGTTAAATCCAACAAGATCGCATCAAATGACTCTTGCTCTAGTAGCTGGAGTGCCTGTTGTAATCGTTGGACATGTACCAAACTAAACTGTTTGTGGTTGGCTTCCTTGAGAAATTCCTGTAACAGTCTAGCTTCTGCTAAATTATCTTCAATCAACAAGATTTTTCCAGAGTTTACAAACATAACCTTAAGACATTCCTCTCTACCCCTCTGCTGCTATAACAGTGTTAACAATCAGGAATTAATTCTTTTGTTCCCTGGAACCGCTAATAAAAATCCACACAAATCTGTATAATTGACCAACTATTAGAAGCCCTTGTTAAGGCTCGATCGTCTTATCCTATGTCCATCGCTCTCTTATTCCGATGGTAGGGTAACAGTTGCCAGCCAAAACTCTTCAATCCCCTTAACTATTTTAAATAACTCTTTGAGGTTGCGAGATTTAGTGATGTAGCAATTTACGTGCAAGTTATAGCTGTGAAAAATATCTTCTTCGTTTCTAGAAGTTGTCAGCACAACTACCGGAATGCGTTGAAGATTGGGATCGGCTTTAATTTCTGCCAGAACTTCTCGACCATCTTTCCTAGGCAAGTTCAAATCTAACACGATTAGATCTGGACGGGGAGCGTTAGCATACTCCCCCTCCTGACGCAGGAACAACATGGCATCCATGCCATTCCTGACCGTTAAGACTTCGTGCGGGACCGAGCTATTTTTCAAGGCTTCTTGAATTAAGCGGATATCGGCCTTATTATCCTCGACCAAAAAGATTATTTTGTGCTTTTCGTCCGTTTCTACGCTCAAGCTTCCGTCTCCCTACTGGAATTGTAAAGTAGAAGGTTGCACCCTGACCCAGTTCCGACTCGACCCAAATGCGACCTCGGTGACACTCGACAATTTTCTTACAGATCGCCAAACCCATACCCGTACCCGGATACTCATCCCGCGTGTGCAGTCGCTGAAAGATGACGAAGATGCGATCGCTAAACTGCGGGTCGATACCAATGCCATTATCCTCTACCCAGAACAACCAGGCATCTTCAATGCGTTTTGCTCCTACATGGATTTTTGGCGCTTCTTGGCTGCGGAATTTAATGGCATTGCCAATTAGGTTTTGGAATAGCTGCATTAACTGAGTACTGTCAGCCATCACTGCCGGGAGGGGATCCCGGGTAATTACCGCTTTTGTTTCGAGGATGCGACCGCGCAAATTGCCTAAAGCCCTATCCAGACCAGCTTCTACATTTGTCAGTTCAAATTCAATTCCTTGTACGTCCACTTTTGAGTAAGCCAACACGTCGTCGATCAGAGTTTGCATTAGACTTACTCCCTCTACGGCGAAGTTAATGAACTCTGTGGCATCTTCGTCGAGTTGTTGATGATAGCGCATCTCTAAAAGCTGCACGTAGTTCGCTACTTGATTGAGTGGTTCTTGCAAGTCGTGGGAGGCGATATAGGCAAACTTTTTCAGTTCTGCATTAGAACGTTCTAAATCCTGGGCTAATTGAGCGAGTTCGTCAGCTTGACGCAGGACTATATTCACGATCGCCTTTCTTAACTCTAGTGCTGCGTTAATTTCCACCTTTTTCCAGGCTAAAGACTTTAAGTGGACTGTCTCTTTCCACAGTTCAAAGGATTTGCGCGGAGATAAGTGCAATACTCCATTTGAGCGACTGGTTTCAAAGGCTTTACTAGGATCTCC
>JBFRWL010000586.1:0-3966 GCA_051439565.1 Prochloraceae cyanobacterium | reverse complement strand
ATAGTTTATAGCAAAATTGACGCGGGTCGAGTTTCCAATCCTGATGGTTTAACTGCGGTACATCATCGCCAAGTGGGAAATCACTACTAAAAAATCGGTGAAGTTTTTGAGGCTTGGCTTAGAGTTTTTTCAGACTTTAAGCCAAGTCTGTGTTTTCCCGACAAATGCTGCGAAGTCTCTTCAATATTTGAGTGTATTAGTCAATAACTTTTACGCCTCGCCAGAAAGCAACGTACCCTTTAATGTTTCTGGCTTCTTCTTGAGGATTAGGATATACCCAAGCCGCATCTTGATTTTCTTCCTCATTGACTACGATTGTGAAGTAGTTGGCTTGTCCTTTCAAAGCACAAGAAGTGTGAGTCTCGCTACTTTTAAAATACTCTTGGTTAATTGAATCTGGAGGAAAGTAATAGTTATCATCCATCACTTCGCACCGATCGCTTTGTGCTAAAATTGCGTTCTTCCAAATTGCTTTTGGCATTATTTCCTCGCTAGTTAAATTATCTTATTCTAATTACGAATAATTAAATGGATTTGAACTTAAAAAACCAGAATTTCGATGATTTCGATAACAACGACAGCCAGAAGACTAACTGTCAGACCCAGACCAATCTTGGGACTAGAACTTAAAACCGTCTTCTTGTGAGCTAATTTGGTTGATAACATGAGGTGGCGCTCATGGCGCTTGGCACGCGAGCGCATCGCTCCGTAAATGTGCAATGCACCCATCAGAAAAAACAGGATAGCTAAAGTACTGTTTTTGCTTTCCTTCAATTGAGCTGGGCTAACTTCAGGCGTTTGACATTCCATGATGCAAAATTCGCTCTAGTTGACTTTTCAGGTTCTCGCCTGATAGCGAAGCGGCATTCATCACTGACCAGTTATACCAATTTCCCAAAAGACTGCTACACATCAATTCTGGAGAATCTGTTTCCTATTACCTATTGCCTTTTCTAACCGAAATGTAGCCATCTTAAATCAAAATGGTTTAGGACTTTGAGTTTTTGAGACTTTGTCTTTTATGACCTCAATCTTTTCTCTCGCTCGCTAACTTTTTAGAATTATTAATTTTTTTCAACATTTGTTAGATGTAATGGTTGATACTTTTTAGTCTTGACAGTAATTCCGACTGCTTTTTCTAAGATTAAGTCTTCAAGATAGCCACCTTGATATAGTCGGACTGACTGGTCGCTATTCAAAAGACCAAAATAGTAAGTACCTCGGGGAACAACAGTCTGAATTTCTCCCCACCAATCTTTGGGTTACTGTTTGAACTGATTTTTGGAGATGTTTATCTGTCAGGCAGAAGCTTTATCTCCTCTTAATTGTTGCATATTTTTTTAGCTTCAACCAAGCGGATTTAAACTTTCTTCAACTTCAATAAAATTAGAAATAATTTAAAAGTTAGCGGACTATTAGTTAAATTCATTTAATTGATTGACAGAGAGAAGGTTGTCGAGATCCGTTAGTAATTTGGAGAGAAAACAATATCCTGCTAGATGAGCATAATCGATATGACATTTGCACATCTAACGATATTCCTTTCTATACTGAGCGAATTGAGCTAAGAGATCGAGAAGCAGCAATCTTATGGATAATCAAGAATCAACTAGTACTTTGTCAATCTTGAATTGAGGGGTAAAGTCGCTTGAGTTTGACCCGAGCATCTGCTGTGGTAAATCGCCAGTCCACTGAATGGTTTCCTTGATTTCTACGCTCTTCCCAAGCTGCTACTTCTTGTTTTAAAATCTCTTGGTTAGGAATGCGGCGATCCCGCAGGGATGATACTGTTGGCGAAAGTAATCACTTAGCAAGACAATCATAATACTTGGAGGAAAGAGTAGTACAAAAGTTCTGAGTTGAGAAGAAAAATGTCTATCCTCACTGCCAAGTAATACATGATAGCAATGTTAAACTTTTTCCAAGTAATACATGGGAGGGGGAGTTAATTTCCCGAACAATCAAGTAAAATCTAGCTAGTTTTTGGTTTCAGGGTCATAAATCGAGAATAACGAGTCGATGCGAGCGGAACATCATTCAACCAGTCATTAAGACGACACAAATTTAGCCCCACCGCCATAAAGATATGTTGTAGATGAGTTTTAGCTAAACCAATATACCGAGATTGACGCAAAGCTGACTTCCTCACTCCTTGAGAGATAGTCCCTTCAATTCCTGCTCTGTGATTATAAGTCTTCAAAAATTTGGGAGTGTTTTGAACTTCACGGCGATGTTGAAGCGCAATGTGTTCAAATTGAGTGTGAATAGTCAGCCCTCTTGGTTCGGTTTTAGCACGAGTACATCGGCGGCGAGAAGCGCAAGTACCACAAGTAGATTGGGAAAATCTGATATTAATCACAGGATGTCCCTTGGGATCTGTTTTTTCAGATTAAGTTTGACTTTGATGTCCTTTAGGACAAATGGCAACTTGCTGCTCCCAATCAATGTGAAAATTAGAGTTGGCAAATTTGGGATGATGTTTGGCAAGCCTTGAGGGGTCAGTGCGCACTGGACCAATTAATTCAACTCTATAGTTCTCTTGAGAAGAAACTAAATTCCCTGCTGTTAGATAACCGAGATCCATCAAGTGTTCTTCTGGTGTTAATGATTTCTCGTCTAGGGCTTGATGAATCGGTTCAACTACAGCTTCATCGGTGACAGTGGATAAAGTTGTGTGAACGTGAGTAATGAAGTGCAGTAGAAGATAAAGAAGCTAGCGAGCTCAATGGCGGCTGCTTCGGATACTTCTTCAGATTCTGTCACTACACCTGGCCCCTCTGCGTCCGCGGGGAGCGAGCTTTGCGCCTCGCCCGCTGCATTAAAAAATGCTATGACGACAAAAACTTGCTCTAAGTGTTCATCCCGACGAAAAATTTATCGCCGAACTCCGTCAGCGTCAATTAACAAAAACTGGTCGGGCTAAACTGCGAGAACGAGTGGCAGTTGAACATAGTCTCTCTCACCTCCCCCAGCCAAAACGAACACATGTTTCTATTGGTCCAACTCCATGTAGCCATGAAACAACGTGAGGAGCGTAACCAACATTACCATATACATGTCCACCTCAAAAACAGAGTGCATCAGAGGTTTAAAGAGTTAAGTAACATATTGAACTAGCTAAACTGTTGCGGTTGGTAGGATGTGAAGTCAGTTTAGTATGGGAGAAGGGGGGCTAGACCGATGCGCCTGCGCATCGGTCTAGCCTCAACTGCCTTTGATTCGAGCCCTTCTAGCTTCGTCGAACTCACGTTGTTTGAGAATACGATGATAAAATTCAATCCCCCAATGACTCGAAAATATTCTCTTAAAGTCAATTTAACCCACATGATTCTAGATTTTTTCGTTTAAATCTTAGCTATCGTGAAGAAACTATCAAAGCTGGTTTAGTACGGTCTTTTAGTTGTCTGAATAAGCCAATGTCTGATGATCTTCAAGAGTAAATAGTAACCAAGAGTCCGTGCTTCAGCTCACCTTAAACTGACTGACACTCTTTTGCAGCGTCTCTGCCAATGTTAGCAGTTCCTTAAAGGAAGCCGATACCTCGGTAGTCAAGGTTGAGGTTTGGGACACTATCCCTGCAGCCTTAAGCATGGTTGGGTAAACTAGATTGGAGGCTTGAGATTGTTTCTCCGTTGCTTGCGCGATTTCGTCCACTAACTCGCTAATTTGCTGGCTCACCTCAGTAATTTGGTTGAGAGTCTGGCGAGTTTGAGTGACCATTTGGGTCTCTGCCGCTACCTGTTCCTTACCTGCTTTCATGGCAACAACTACTTCATGAGTTTCCTTCTGGATCTCTGTCACTAGCTTCTCGATGTCTGCAGTTGCTTTGGCAGACTGCTGGGCGAGCAAGCCCACTCGATCGGCAACTGCGCTAAAGCCTAGTCCTTCTTTTCCAGCTTGCGCCGCTTCCAGAGAAGCATTCAAAGCTAGTAATCTAGTTTGCTCGGCCAAGCTACTAATCAGGTT
>JBFRWL010000585.1:0-3108 GCA_051439565.1 Prochloraceae cyanobacterium | reverse complement strand
CTAACGCCCAGTCCTGTAGAGAACTGAGAAAATCCCTTCGATATGTGACGACTACCGATTTTTTCGGCTGCACCACAAGCGCGACTTCTTTTTGACCTCACCTATGATCTGACGCATGAAAGGCCTCTTTAGAAGAAGGAGCTGGTTGGCGAATGATACTACTTTGTTGGCTCAAGCAATCAGAGCGTAATTAAAAATAATACACGGGGGAGTGGACGCAGTTCTCTCCCCCCTGACAGCAGACTAAACGGTTTAGTTTGCTGTCAGGGGGGTATGTCTCCGCACTGCGGAGACATACCCGCAACTACTATTGATTCGTTATTGTTGATGTAGTGTGAGCGACACAAACTGATTGCTTGAGCCAACAGAGTCATGTCATCCGCTAACCAAATTCCCTTTCCAAAGCTCCCTTTCATGCGTCAGGTTTCGTCAGGAGGGGGATAACTTGATGTCCCATCGTTAAACTTTGAGCGCAAAAAACAGGAATTAATTAGCGTAAAATTTACGCTAATTAAATTAGGCAGGCAGATTCTTGAAAGAAGAATAGTTGGTTTTTCTGCTTTTGCTCAGGGAAAGGAGCTACAATCAGTTTAGTCTTCGGTTTTCGTTTGGGTTTAACAATCCCTAAATCTTGATTTTCTGAAGCGGCAAAATATTTAACAGGGTCAGTAGCTAATCCTTTTTTCTGGGCGACTGAAAAATGATAAATACCCCGATAAATCATTTGTAAAGAAATCCGCTCAAAGGGCAAAGAAAGTTCATCAGCTACTGCATCACCTAAGTCAACTAAAATCCCATAAAATAACCAAGTCCCCCAGATTTGTAACTTGACTCCATTGAGAGAACCTGTCCATAAATAACTGAGCCCTAAAAGTCTTTTGACCGTATTAAATGCTTCCTCAATCCTCCAACGTCGTCGATATAAATCCGCGACTACATAAGGGGGCAGGATTAAAGGATCGAGAACTGAAGTTAGATAAGAATGCCAGACTTTACCTGATTTGATTTCGACTAAACGTAAAGTTACATAGGGAGTTTTTTCAGTTCCAGACCCTATGCGTATTTTACGGTCACGAAGTCCGTAACTATCAGTAAAGACTTGCTCAACTACAAGATTTGCTCCTTTCTTTAACCGAGTAATAAAATCAATCTCTTTCTCAATTAATTGAAGCCAAAACCGAAAATGATAAAAACCTCTATCTAATAAAAGTAAGGTCTTAGCCGTCACTAAATTCAAGAGATCTTTTTCAAAGTTCGTCTCAGATGCTCGGGGATTTTCTTTAAACCAAATCTCTACGGGCAGTCTGGTAGTTAAATCTATGACTGTTCCCATCTTGCCAGCTAATTGCCCTTTGGGGACATCGGCCAGACTTTTGAGCTTTCTAAATAACGCCTCTAATGTTGAGCCATCTGCTATCCAAACTCTTTCAAATTTAGTTAAGGCGAACTGAATACTTTCTGGCAAGGGTCGATTGTTTCTGCTGTGCCAAGATTCTCTTAAAGCTGGTAATAACTCTTTAAAAACTCCTTCAAATAATTGAGCGGGAAAAGTCAAAAACCTCTGCGACAAAGCTTGTTGACTTACTTTCAGGCGATTACACCATAAAAAACCCTCTCTTGCTAACATTCGTGTTAATTCTCTAACTCCTGCCACATCTCGCCACAGCATTGTTAATACTGCAGCCACCATCAACGGCAACGTGAGAATTCTCTGTCTCATCCCCAGTTGACGATAATAATTCTCTTGAGAAGTGATAGCTGGGGTCAATAAATCTTCTAGTTGAGAAGCTATAACTTCATCTTCGATCATTGGACGTTGAGTTTTCTTGGCATGGTCACGGTTGGTTCTTCGGGACATTGTGGATGTAAAATAGCTTTTCACGGCTTATTTTCCCACGAAGCACCTTATTGATTTCTTATACGCCTAAAAACTTCTTTTTGCTTCCCTTGACATTCCTTTGTCTATCTTAACTTGTCACGAATGGAACAGAAAGTTAGACCCTTGGGTTCCCTGTTATTAGCTGCAACCGCGTTATTACTGTTTAATCCTTTGTGGATCTGGAATTTAGGATTTGGACTGAGTTTTTTGGCGACGCTAGGATTAATTGTGACTATGCCAGCGTTGCAGCAAAGATTGGATTGGTTACCTACTGCGATCGCCACTCTAATTGCCATTCCTCTTGCAGCTTCGCTATGGACGTTACCGTTGGTGAGTTATGTCTTTAATACAGTTGCCATCTACAGTATTCCCGCCAATATTATTACTGCGCCTCTAACTATAGTTATCAGTTTGGGCGGCACTTTGAGCGCTTTAGCTGCCTTAATTTTACCTATTGCCGGGAGCGCGATCGCTTGGTTACTCTATTATCCAACCCAATTGCTCTTAGGAATCATAGAATTTTTTACCAATCTGCCAGGAAGTTCTTTAGCTGTAGGCAAGATTTCTCTAGGCGTAGTACTCTTAATCTACGGACTAATTTGCCTAGTTTGGTGGAGTAAGTGGTGGCAGCGGCGATGGCATTTGGTTGGTTTATTTGCTGTAACTTTAGTAGTCGTTCCCATTTGTTACAGTCAGCTAAGTTTGTTTCAAATAACGGTCTTCGCAGCTAAACAAGAGCAAGTTTTGGCGATCCAAGACCGAGGCAAAATCACCTTAATCAATAGCGGAGAAGCTGATACTGTCAGATATACCATCCTGCCTTTTCTAGCCAGCCAAGGTATTAATCACATTGACTGCGGGGTCGCTTTAGAGTCCAAACCTAGTTTGAGTAGTGGTTGGTCTGAGATTGAGGCAAGTATGCCAATAAAAAGTTTTTTCAGCAACTTAGCAAGTGCTTCTAATACTGATTCGCTACCAATACAGTTAGGGAAAACTATCTCGGTTGGTTCGACCAGGATAAAGTTAATAAGTGCCGAACCGCCATTGTTGCAGTTGAGAATTATCGATCGAACATGGTGGTTATTGGCTGGTAATTCTTCTAGGAAGGGAAATCAAGTCAGGGTAGCTCAAAATTTACCAACACAGGAGTTAAATTCTAGCCAGCAAGTATTTTTTTGGTCTGGTAGAAGTCTAGAATCGGAGTGGTTGGATGCAATCTAACCAGAGGT
>JBFRWL010000584.1:0-16415 GCA_051439565.1 Prochloraceae cyanobacterium | reverse complement strand
TGCCGAATTATCGCCTTATTCAACCAAGCAGGCGGTGTGGCCAAAACCACCCTCACTATGAACCTCGGTTATCATCTTTCCCAAAAGGGACATCGGGTTCTCCTCATCGACATGGACCCTCAAGCTTCTCTCACCAAATTCATGGGTCTCATTCCCAAAGAATTGGACCAAACCGTCTCTGATGGCATTATCGAAGAACTTCCCTTACCTATTCAGTCAGAAATTCATGGCATGGACTTAGCTCCGAGCAACCGAATTCTGAGTGGGGCAGAAATGCAGCTTGTTAGCACTCCTCTGCGTGACTTTCGCCTCAAAGAAGTCCTCGAACCTTTACTCGATGAATACGACTTCATCCTGATTGATTGTCCCCCCAGTTTAGGATTACTCTCGTACATCTCTCTAGTCGCCGCTACTCACGTCCTCGTCCCCATCGAAACCCACATCAAAGCCTTTGAGGGGACTGACGAACTTCTGCAAACTCTCAATTCTGTCAAAAAAGCCAATAAAAACTTAAAAATAGCTGGATTTGTTCCCACCCGCTATGCGAAAAGCAATTCTGCTGACCTTCGTACCTTGGGTGCTATTCAAGAACAACTAAGCTCTTGGGGCCAAATCTTTCCTCCCATTCCCCGCGCTACTGCCTTTGTGGATGCATCAGAAGACCGAGTCCCCCTGGCTGTCTATACGCCCAAGCATCCAGCCGTTGCTCTCCTCAACCAAATTGCTCAATCTCTGGAGTCCCTCACATGAGTAGAAGTAAGCGTAACAAAGCCTTTGGCGGTCAAATCACTACTCCCAAACCAAGTTGGTTATCTTCAGATGATACTGACACTACCTCTTCTAATCAATCACTCGTTAAGCTATCTGACATTCATCTTCCCCCAAAGCAACCAAGGCGTTACTTTGACCCAATAGCAGAAAAAGAACTTGTTGCCTCAGTCAAACTTCACGGTCTGCTTCAACCTCTGCTAGTCCGACCTCTACAGCAAGGAGGCTACGAACTGGTAGCTGGAGAACGACGTTTGAGGGCAGCCAAAGAAGTAGGAATGACTT
Organism: Prochloraceae cyanobacterium; assembly: GCA_051439565.1. GTDB lineage: Bacteria > Cyanobacteriota > Cyanobacteriia > Cyanobacteriales > JBFRWL01 > JBFRWL01. Next base: position 15,362 of record JBFRWL010000584.1, on the reverse strand, counting down.
TAGTGCCAGTCGTCGTCAAAGAACTTACTTCTGAAGAAGCTTGGCAACTGGCTCTGATAGAGAACCTGCAAAGAGAAGATCTCAATCCAGTAGAAGAAACCGAAGGCCTTTTGCAACTGTTGGCTTTCCGACTCCAAACCAATGTGGAAGAAGTCAAATCCCTTCTGTATCGGATGAAAAATGCACAAGACAAACGAGAAAAAAATTCATCATCTTCCTCCTCCTCTTCTAGGAGAAACGATTCTCCTAACTCCGTTGTTGAAGAGACTCAATCTAGGAGAAACGATTCTCCTAAAGAGGAGGATGAGGAAAAATTCCAATTGATTCAAGAGGTGTTTGAAAGCCTGGGTGGGCTCAATTGGCTATCATTTACTACCAAGCGTCTGCCTCTGCTCAACCTGCCCGAAGAAATTTTAGCAGCTCTGGCTATGGGTCAAATTGCTTATACTAAAGCCCAAGTCTTAGCACGGATAAAAGACGAAAAATTACGAAGGCAACTTTTAAAACAGGCGCTCACTTCAAACTGGTCGCTAAGCCAAATAAAAGAGCAGGTCAAATTACACGTAAAAACTACTGCTGAGAAGACTAACTCCAAAGCTAGCCGACTTTCACAAAGACTACAAGATACCTACTCTCGAATCAAGAAACGTCGGATTTGGGAAGATCCTAAGAAGCAGAAACAGTTAGAAGACTTACTGCTCAAACTGGAAGCTCTGATTGATAATAATTAAACGAAATTTTAAAACTGCCCATGAAAATTTTGCACGGTACTTGGATTCCTCAATCAGAAAACGAATTTATTCAAACTGGCGGTTTTTATTTCTGGGTGGAGACATCTGCACCCAAGAAAAGAAGAAATCAGTCAGGCTCTCGCCACCCAGCACAGTTGGCGAAAGAGGAATTATCCACTTTTCTCGTCAATGAATTAGGATTTTCCGACTCGTCCTACAGCCCTATTAGCAATAATATATCCACCCAGTATTTTATTCTTCCTAGTAGCGATAAAGAGCCTCTGCCTTCTCTAGAATTGACTCGCTATTTAGAAAAAGAACTTCCAGGAACTTCTGAATTAAGATATTGGGGAATTGATTGTTATCAACTCAAGCCGATAATCAAACTGTTAAACGACCTTCATTTTCTGGCCCTTTATAATTCCGAAAATATTCAACTAGGCTCAGAGCTTCTCTTCTGGTATCACTACACCCAATTCTTTAAGCAAGTTATTCTCAAAGACCAATATATCCCTGCCTTGAAATATCGGGAGTTAACTGTCAAAAAAGGGAAAAAGAAAATCAAGTCCTTTGAAATCTATCCCGCTTGGGAAATAATCTCCGAGCAATATGAATCCAACCTGAGTCGATATATTGACTATATGCCCCTCGCTTGCGTAGCTGGTCAAGAAAATCTGAGTGATTCATTAGAATTTTACGACAAAGAGAGTTTATTACGTCATTTTTCGGAATGTTTACTAACAGAAATAGTCACTAATACACCTTGGACTAAAGGATTTGACAAAAAAATTAATGATTCATCATTACTCTTTGGTTGTCTTCATCCACAAGAGGCTAAACCTCCTTGGACAAACAACCAAGCTTTAGGAGAATATCAGCAATGGCTGGCCTGGAAACAGAAAATTGTTGGCGTTCAAAACGACTCAGCTTTTTATCTTTGCTTTAAGTTACAAGAAGCGATTGAGTTAGAGCTTGATAATTGGCGAATTAACTTTTTAGTCGCCTCGAAAAAAGATCCTTCTCTGAAATTAGTATTAGATGACTATTGGTATCTAGAGCGTCAACCTAAAAAATCTATACAAGGTCACTTTGGCAAAGATTTTGAGAAAAACTTATTGTTGAATCTGGGCTATGCTGCACGGATGTATCCCCTCATCTGGAGGGGACTAGAAACCGACAAACCTATAGGTTTTCAATTAACACTAGAAGAAGCTTTTACCTTTCTTAAAGAAAATGCGTGGGTGCTGGAGGATGCGGGTTATAAAGTAATCGTTCCAGCTTGGTGGACTCCCCAAGGTCGTCAGCGGGCTAAAATTCGCCTCAAAGCTTCCCCAAAAAAATCATCAGGAGTTACAACAGCGGGGAAAGGTTATTTCAGTCTTGAAACAATTATTCAATATCAATACCAACTTGCTATTGGTGAGCAGCCAGTGACAGAAAAAGAATGGCAACAGTTGGTCAAGGCCAAAACCCCACTGGTTAAATTTCGGGGTCAATGGATGGAATTAGACCAAAAAAAGATGCAGCAAATGCTGGAATTTTGGCAAGCTCACAGCCAAGAGAAACCCGAAATGACGCTGCTAGATTTGATGAAAAGAGCTACAGAAGCGGCAGAAGATATCGAAGTAGAACACGACGCTCTCTTGGCAGGAATGATGGCTAAATTACGCGACCACAGCCGCATCGAACCGATTGACAATCCTCTCCAATTACAAGGCACTCTCAGAGAGTATCAAAAACGGGGTGTCTCCTGGATTCAATATCTCGAACAACTAGGTTTAAATGGCTGTTTAGCTGACGATATGGGACTGGGAAAATCTTTGCAAGTTATTGCTTTATTGGTGCTAGAAAAAGAAGCTACTCAACAGAAATTACCCACCTTATTAATTGCTCCTACTTCCGTAGTCGGAAATTGGCAAAAGGAGATCGAAAAATTTGCCCCTCATCTGCTTTCATTAATTCATCATGGCAATAAGCGAAGCCAAGATGACAAAGAATTTATTGCCGCTAGTTTGCAGCACGATATTGTGATTACCTCGTTTACTCTAGCCAGAAAAGATGCCAAACTGTTGAAAAGCATAACCTGGCAGCGAATTGTGCTCGATGAAGCACAAAATATTAAAAATCCCAAAGCTGCTCAAACCAAAGCAATTTTAAAATTACCAGCCAAACATCGCCTCGCTTTAACAGGTACGCCAGTAGAAAACCGCTTATTAGATCTTTGGTCGATTTTTAACTTCCTCAATCCTGGCTATTTAGGTAAGCAAGCACAATTTCGTAAGTCCTTTGAAATTCCGATTCAAAAAAATAACGATTTGAGCCAATCTAGTGTCTTAAAAAAGATGGTAGAACCGTTTATTCTCCGTCGCGTGAAGACAGATCGGCAGATTATTAAAGATTTGCCCGATAAAGTCGAACACAAACAGTATTGCAATCTTACAGCCGAACAAGCTTCTTTGTACGAAGCAGTGGTAAAAGATGTGGAATCACAACTTGAAGAGGCTGAGGGAATACAGCGCAAAGGTTTAATCTTATCGACTCTAATGAAGCTCAAGCAAATTTGCAATCATCCGATGCAGTTTTTACAGGACGGAAGTGAATTTACTCCCTCTCGCTCCCATAAATTAGAACGCCTTGGGGAGATGCTTGAAGAGGTAATTGCAGAAGGGGAAAGTTTATTAATTTTTACACAGTTTACAGAAATTGGGAGCGCTATACAAACCTACCTCAAACAAACACTTCATTACAACACATATTACCTTCACGGAGGCACTAATCGTAACAAACGGGAGAAGATGATTGCTGAATTTCAAGACCCAGAAACGGACCCCTCAGCATTTGTCCTTTCCCTTAAGGCTGGTGGGGTTGGCATTACGCTGACCAAGGCGAATCATGTTTTTCACTTCGACCGTTGGTGGAATCCAGCAGTGGAAAACCAAGCTACAGATCGGGCATTTCGCATCGGTCAAACCAAGAATGTCTTTGTCCATAAATTTGTCACCTTAGGGACTTTAGAGGAACGCATCGATGGGATGATTGAAGATAAGAAAAAGGTGGCTAGTGCCATTGTTGGTAGTGATGAATCTTGGTTGAGTGAACTAGATAATGAAAGTTTTAAGCAGCTAATTGCTTTGAATCGAAGTGCAGTTATGTAAGAGAGCGAAAATTTTTTCTCGAAAATCTTTGAGGGAACTATGGCACAATTTAGCCGAACTTGGTGGGGAAAGCGATTTATCGAAGCGCTAGAAGCATTTACTGATTCAGCCAGACTGGGACGAGGACGCTCCTACGCCAGGAATGGCAAAATCAAGGAATATGGCATTAGTCAAGGGAAAATTACCGCTAGGGTGAGAGGTTCTGTCAATCCCTATTTTGGGGTGTATAAAGAACCTCTGTACAACACGACCATTGAAATTAAACGGATTGCTGCCGCCGATTGGTCTAAAGCTATCGCCATCCTTGGTTCAAAGGCTAGCTGGGTTTCAAAGCTGTTGATGAATGAGGTTCCTGACAACATTGAAGAGGCTTTTACCCAGCTCAACCTGCATTTATTACCCCACAGCCGCCAAGACTTCAAGACCAGTTGTTCGTGTCCAGACTGGTCGAATCCCTGTAAGCATATTGCTGGGGTTTATTATTTAGTAGCATCTTCGTTAGACCAAGATCCGTTTTTGCTGTTTGAACTTAGGGGGATAGAACGCTCAAAACTGCAACTTGAGTTGGCTAAATCCCCTCTGGGTAAAGTCTTATCAGAAGCCATAGAAACCGAAGAGATTCCGCCTGAACCTGTTGCTTCCTACCAGACCCGACCGGAGAAAGTGCCCGCTCATGAGTCGTTGAGTTTGAAAGAATTTTGGCTAGGGGCTAAAAGATTGCCCCAAACAGTTGAAGCAGCATCACCTGCAAGTATCCCTGCCATTGCGCTCAAAAAAGCTGGAGATTTTCCGCCTTTTTGGCCAAAGGATATTTCTTTTATTGAGGTTATGGAAGAGTTATATCAGCGGGTCAGAAGCAAAAATTCTGGAGTGTTCTAATGATTTGCCCAGGACTGTCCTGGAGCTGATTTTGTTTAGTACCGGCAGACTGAAAAGCTTTTTACCGAGGGAGGATAAGCAAGACTTATGAATAGCGGCTCAAATGTCGATGACTTCGTAGAGAAAAACGCCAGCAGAAAGATAAGATTTACTGAAGTGATTTAATCGCTCCGCCAGAGAGACGGACTCATAAGGCTTGTGAGGGGTTAGGCCCACTTACCTTCTTCCTTAAGCTCCATTGCCTCTCTTTCTAGCTTTTCGGCTTCTGCCCATTCTAGGTCGCTGGGGGTTGTTTTTCGCACACTCAGCGTATAGCTGCCTGTTTCTCCCGGTTGATTGGAAGTGACAACAATTTGATAAGGTTGCCATGAGGTGTACTTACCTTGAAGACCTGCGAGAAAGCTAGCAAAAGTCATTAGAATCCTGGCATTTTTCCCCATTCCACTATCGTTATCTACTTCTGGAATTATGTAACCACCGCCTGAACATGCTACACCACCCCCATAAATTGGTATGCAAATCAGTGGGTTGGGATAAGCTATAAGCAAAGACGGGTTAAACTCACTACTGCTCAAATCAATGGTAATCTGGTCACCGTCTTTGCCCTCAAAGGTGTATTCATCAAAGTAGCGCTCGTCACCAAGATAATACCTGTCTTTAAGTTTTTTGTCTTCACTATCAAGTCTGCCATTAACAGTAAACTCGCCGCTCAGATTTTCAGTATTTGCCTCTTGCTCTTTAAATGGAGGTTTAGGGGAAGTCTGTCCGTCAGTAACTGTGGAATTGACATCCTCCCATCGCTGAAAGCGAGGGATTCCCCATTCCAGTCTAAGAAGCAAGCTTCAAAGATGGTGAGGCAGGTTCCTGCTTCACAGAGCCCTCTCATGAGGTCTCTCCACAGGCTAAGACGGCGTGTCCCGCCGCTAAGATATTCTTTGCTGCAACGAAATCAGCATTTTCGGAGTACCCACACTCCTGGCAGCGAAATTTAGCTTGGGTTTTGCGGTTATCTTTGTCTGTATGCCCACACTCCGGACATTTTCGCGATGTGTTTTTAGGGTTAATGAGTACAAGTTCTCCCCCAAGCCAGGAGAGCTTGTATTTGAGCATCATCTCGAAGGCGTACCACCCCTGGTCTAGAATCGATCGATTTAAGCCAGACTTGGCGGCAAGGTTTTTCCCAGGATTTTCCCAATCTCCTTTCGCGCTCAGCGCTCATATTCGATACCTTCAAATTTTCTAACACAACAACGCTGTGGTTTTTGGCAATGTTTGTGCTGAGTTTCTGAAGGAAATCAAACCGAGAATTTGCCATGCGGATATGTAGTTTTGTTATCTTTGATTTTAGTTTTTTCCAGTTGTTCGAAAATTTAGTTTTTTTAGCAAGCTGACGCTGAAGTTTAGCAAGCTTTTGGGAAAGTTTCTTAAAAGCATTTAGGGGCTCAAAATACTCGCCATTTGACAGTGTTAGAAAACGTGCAATTCCTCTATCTCCACCGATAATTGTTGGGGAAGGATGTACTGGCTCAGGTATGACGTATTCTACTTGGATGGAAGCAAACCAGCGACCGCCTCGTTTAGAGATGGTAATATTCTTGGGTGTTCCGATTATTTCTCGGCTATTAATATAGCCAACCCAGCCGATTTTAGGCAGAAAGAGACGGGAATTTTGGTAGTCTACTTTGAACCCTTGAGGGTATCGAAATGAGTCTTTCTGCCCCTTCTTCTTGAATCTGGGAAAGCGTTTAGGACTCTTCTTATCGAACCCATCCTTTATGGCTCTGTCGAGCTGCATTAAGGTTTGTTGAAGAGGCTGGGAATGTGTTTCTTTGAGAAAGGGAAGTTCTTGCTTCCAAGAAATTAATTCTTTCGATGTCAGCTAACTTGTCCCAGTCTCCAACACATCCGGTGAAAAGTCAGCTCATCTTTGGGGATGGAACATAACATCAAGCTACAAGCTGCAAAGAAAGTATGAGTTTACTAAAGTTAATACAGCTCGGTTTATTTATGTCAGACTACTTATCCCTCTTCTGTCAGTCTGGGAAAACTTTTGTCGTGGCGATTACTCAAATGTCTTTTTCCATAAGCGTTTTGGCGATTAATTTTAATTACTTAGATAAAAATGTAGCCTAGTCGCCAAAACGCTTATCAGATAATAATTTTAGCGATCGCCTCCTCCTAAAGTGACAGAAGAGGGTTATTGCCAGTTATCATGGAGTTTTGCTGTATAACCTACAACAAATACCTGAACAGGTCGATGGGAAAAAATTGAGAAAAATAGAAGATTGAGGACTCTTTAACCTCAGTTTGGGATCAGCCGATACCTTGATTCTATAGTTGCAGTTTTGTGGACCAGGCAGAGCTAAAAACCTTATTCTTTCCCTTGAGACTTAGCAGATAAGTTTTTAACCAAAACTGAGGTTAAAACTAACTTCTTATATGATTAGCAAGGATAGAGAATGCGTTGATTTTTTACAGTGGGCATTACCTCAACTTAATTTGCGTTGGCGGGGTTTTCGTAGAGTTCGCAAGCAAGTTTGCAAGCGCATCCAGCGCCGTCTAAAACAATTAGAATTACCCGATCTCAATACCTATAAATCTTATCTAAAAACTCATCCAGAAGAATGGTTGATTTTAGATCGCTACTGCCAAATTACTATTTCTCGATTTTATCGCGATCGGGCTTTATTTAATTACTTGGGTCAGGTCATTTTGCCCGAATTAGCTCAGTTGGCGATACGGCGAGGCGATCGCCAGTTGCGCGTCTGGAGTGCTGGTTGTGCTTCAGGAGAAGAAGCATATACCCTCAAAATTGTCTGGAATTTGTCTGTACTGCCTCAATTTCCCTGTTTGCCACTCCAGATTATTGCTACTGATATTAATCCTCAAATGCTTCAAAGAGCTAGTCGCGGTTGCTATCAGCTAGGGAGTTTAAAAGAACTACCGCCGGAGTGGTTAAAAATCGCTTTTACTACTACAGACGGACAATACTGCGTTCGAGATTCATTCCGAGAAGGAATTGATTTTGTGCAACAAGATATTCGCTTGCAGATGCCCGATCGATGTTTTCATCTCATACTCTGTCGAAATCTGGTTTTTACCTATTTTAAGAAGAGTTTGCAGCGAGAAATACTATTGAGGATAGAACAGAAGCTAATTTTAGGAGGATTGTTGGTAATAGGTAGTCATGAATCATTACCTCTTGCTACAGATTGAAAGAGAGTTATAGGCGATCGCGCCAGACACGCAGCTACTCTGACTTTTATTTGTGCTTCATTGGGTACTGTGAGCCATCCATTTACACTCATCAAGTCTAAAGTTGTTAAATTTAGCTTCAAAGGATGAATTCAAAGGGCTACACGCATACAAGCCATAGTGTATTGGCAATTCTGGTGGATTTGGAGGATTGAGTCGCCCCATTTCAGGTGATGTTTCACCTAAACTGTGAAGATGAAAAATTCTCATTTGCTTGAAAGCAATTCCGTCTTCTGACGACTCGATGAGGAAATCTGGCCCTCGGCGACTGAGACGATACCACATAGCAGTTGTAGTCACTATATCTGTAGTTGCCCAATCAGAATAGCCGTGATTGGTAACAACACTTCCCAAACGTGAAATCTCCTCATTTTCATATTCAATAGATGCCTTAAACCAGTTTTCGCTATCTAGATAAATAATTAAACCACATTGATCGAACCTGGTCCGATATTCAAAGGTCACTCTGACTGTAAATGTAAAGTTATTGTCACTCTCAATCAAAAGAGCAGGTACATTATCATGTCTGAAACCATAGTAACTTCGTTGCCAAAGGTCTGTATTGGCTTCAGTCACGATCTTCACCAACTGGGATGTTATTTCAAATGTTTTTGGTTTGTTAATCCACTTGGCAGTTGTAAAATCTATGTTCATGATATTTCACCTAATTACTTAGTAAAATAACTAGATTGAGTATAAAAAAAAAGCATCCTTTTTGTTGACAAGCAATACTCCAGCAAAATCAATTGCGATAAGATGAGATAGCAATCGGATTTGATTTGTGAATTAGCTGGTGAAGACAGGGAACAGGGAACAGAAATCACAGAGTTCCTTTCCGTTCTTTTCTCACAAATGACTTACGATTGCTAGAGAATAAGTTGTTGACACTGTGACAATAGCTGAAGATAACTTTAATAAAGGTTATTCTGAAACTAACTGGATTTTTATCTATAGAGACTATGTTGTTGCAACTTCTAGAAAAATTGGGTCGTCTGCGTATTATTTATGACAGAGATAATCTCAGACCCTATATGTATCGTTATTATCTCTTATTCAAAGACAAGCTGACTGAAAATGAAGCTTCACGAGAGATTCCCTTCAATATCATGTTGCACAAAATTTGTTTGAGCGATCCAGACGATCTTCACGACCATCCTTGGTGGTATGCTACTTTGGTATTGAAAGGCGGCTATTGGGAAGTGACTCCTGCTGGCAGATTTTGGCGAGGACCAGGACATTTCCGCATTAGCTTTCCTCAATCTCTTCATCGCCTAGAAATCCCTTCAGAAAGTAATAGTTCTTGGAGTTTGTTTTTCAGAGGACCAAGGGTAAAAGAATGGGGATTCATCAAAAATAGTCAATGGATTTGTCATAAAGAATATCTAGAACAGAGAAAATTAGCCAGACAACAATCTGAATAATTAACTAAATCGGTCAAATTAATTAGAAAATGCTTGAGAGAGGGAGAGGGGGAGTGTGGGGAGACAAGGGGGACAATAAAAAACAGCAATGAGCAATCAACAATTAACAAACAGCTAACTGCTCATTTAGGTTTTATATTTATTTTTGCCTACCTACTTCAAAGAGTAATTTTCTCTGTTGCTTCAGATTTTCTTAGGTTCGACAGTAACGATCTGACTATCTTCGTCGATCGCAATCCTAGCTAAAGCAAATTGCGCGATCGCCCAAGCATTAGTCCTTAAATGAGAGCTAATTTCAGCTACCTGATACTGACTAGCCTCAGATGCTAAAGCTGCTGGCAAAAGTAGCTGATCGGCTAAAAACTTATCTACTGGCGCTTGGCTGAGGTGGAAATCGAGAAATTCCTCAGTTGCCATTTGTGCTACTCTTTCTGCTGGTAATCCCTGTCGTCCTAAGGCATCAAACCCAGCTAGACTGCCTTCATACTCAGCAGTGAGAAAAATTCCCGCTCCTGGTGCTATACCTCGCTCTCGCAGCGGTTGTATCTTTATTTTACAGGCGCTATCTCGCTCTTTTAGCTCCTGTAACAGGTTTTCTGCTCGACTTGCCATCCTTTGCGGGATATGGGAAGGAAGTTCGGTGACTACTGCCAAACCCTTTACCTGGCGCAATCTTCCTCGATCGAGCAACTGGATACCTTGTAGAGTCTCAATACCAGTCACTTGCAATTCTACTTCACCTCCACCTTGAGGATACCAACCCCAAGCGCGAAGCTGTATCCGCGATCGTACCCCCATCTGACTCAACATAGGCAAATAAACTTGTTCTACATAGGTCACTGGTGGACTCCAGGCGACGTGAGTTCCTCCTCTGAGAGTTACCACTGAACTACCATCAGCTAGTGCTAGAGGCAAAAGAATAGTCTGTAAAATGAGGGTAACTGCACCTGCTGAACCTCCTTCCCTAGCTTCGGTAACATCAAAAACGTATTTTCCAGCTTGTGGGGAACAAGTGGGAATAAATTCTAGGGTCATTGAACCTAGTCTATCTCCCTCTACTCTTGCTTGACAGACGCTAGCTGCTGCACGTACTGAGGTTATATGTTGTGCCGCCAGTCCTGGTTTTTTACGACCTGCACGAATGCGATCGATCCTAATAGATTGCCCTGTAATAGTAGCTAAACTGAGACAAGTACGGAGTATTTGTCCCCCACCTTCGCCGTAGGAACCATCAATATTAATCATCTTTGTAATTGTAGGTAATTATTTCCGATTACTTTTGTCAATGGCTAAACTGACGGCATTAAACCTCTCCCGCATCTGGTGGGGGGAAGATAAAAAAGTTGCTAAAGTTACTCAACTCAATTGTTAACTCAAATCCAATTGACCGCTATAGCCAGTAACGATGCGGCTGACATCTTAGAGTATGTGAATTTCGATTTGGTCGGAATTCCAGGATATCTTATCCTTAAAAGCTGGATTAAACACCCTTACTCGCTGATTTCGCGAAGATACGGGAGAATCAGGTGAATTAATTGCCTGAGATTCTACATAGGGGCCATCGATGAGTATATCTAGTTGTTGTAATAATTCTTGGGAACCAGCAGGAGCATTTTCAGATTGAAGTTGTTCTAAGGTAAAACCACTAAAAGACATGACATTTAACCCAGCAGCTTTCAATTTCTTTGCCAACTCTGCTAAGGTCGCAGCTTGCCAAAAAGGTTCGCCTCCAGAAAAGGTTATGCCTTGGTTGCGGGGATTAGATAAGATTTTCTCGGCTAGTTCGTCAACTGAGATTAACTGATTGATCTCAAAAGACCAAGAAGCAGTATTAAAACAACCAAAACACTCTCGCTGACACCCTTGTACCCAAACAACAGCACGACAGCCAGGACCATTTACTTCCGATTCGTCAACATAACCCATAATATTGAGATATCCAGAGGGAATCTCTACAGGAATTTGAGTTGTCATCTTTTTTTCTCCTTAACTTTCTCGATCGCGATCAAAATTTATACTAGAAAAGAGGGCCTGAGTTGTAGCCGACCATGGCAGCACGAACTAGCGGGATCGGCGGTCCACCATAACTGAGCAATCGATCGTGGAAATCCCCCCAGGCTTGACTTCCTCCCCGTGAAGCCGACCAATCGTCCCGCAAGCGCCGGAGCATTAGCTTGCCCATCGTATAGTTGAGGTAGCCAGGATCGAAAGTCCCCCTTGCTGCTTGTTGTCTGGCGTTGCCAGTATCCTGGTAGGCATATTCGCGAAACATCTGTTCCGATTCTTCGACGCTCATGCCTTCAGTATGCAGACCAATGGAGGATAGATAGCGCACATTACGGAGTAGGGCATTGAGTAATTGACCAATATGTATCTCTGGATCGCCGCGACCCAGACCGACATCCCACATCATTTCCTCTGTATAGTGCGCCCATCCTTCAGAAAAAGCGTAACTGACAAACAGTCTTCCTACTTTGGAGGTGGAACGATTAGCGTGGAGAAAATGCAGAAAGTGTCCTGGCCACACTTCATGAACAGAAACGAACAATAGATCTGCTTGACCGGGAATATAAGCTTGACGTTCCTTCTGGGACCATTGAGGATCTGGGGGAGCAATATAGTAGATCGACGGCAAATTCTTTTCGTAAAAACCGGGAATGCTGATATAGGCCAAGTTATAACGTCGATGAGGCGGTGCCTCCTTGACCACCACCACCTCGTCTCCAGGAATACTCGCAATATTATTGTTGAGCACAAATGTTTTTAAGCCCTCTAGCTGCTGTCTGGCACCTTCAAGTGCACCACTTTTAGGTTTGTTAGCTTGTACTTTCTCGATGCAGCGGGAAATAGTCTTGCCAGGAGCATAAGCAGAGCAAGCCTGACTTAGTGCTACTAGGTTTCTTTGCAGATCGCGATCGCCAATTTTCTTGAGTTTTTGCAAAGGTACGTCAACGCGCTCGGTTTTCCAGAGCATGGCACGGTAAAGTTTTTTTCCCAGGGCGTAATCTTCAGTAGCGCTCGATCGCTGCTCGTCTATCCAGGCAACTGTGTCTCGAAGTGCCTCGATCGCGTCAGCATTTGCTTGAGCCAAGTTTGCCTGTAAGTACTCGTCCTCGACTTCGGCGAAAATAGTAGGTACAGTCTGGCTTAGTAACGTCACCATGCCACTGAAAATGCCCCGTGCCGTTTCGACATAGGTTCGGGGTAGCGGTGTCTCCAAATTAGCGCGAACCTGTTCTAATGCTACTGGCAAGTTATTGGCATAGCGAATATAGGCCTGCATCCTCTCTTTCAGGGAGGCGTATTCTCTAGTTATGTAAATGTCTGGTGAAAGTCGAGAGGTATAGAACATCGGGCTGCGCTGGGACCAATCCGCTTCTGCCCGCCAGAAAATCTCCTTATCTAGTTGCGCGATTAAGTATTCCCTTTCAAAGCGCTGTGCAGGGCTGATTAGACTTGGTTTGAATGCTCTTGCTTCTTTACGCGCCGCCCGCAGCCGCTGGATTTCCTTGGACAAACCTTCTGCACTCCAGTCGGGTAACTGACCGTCGTACTCGTGCCGTCCGACTGATACTGCGAAGACTGGACGAGCAGCGAAATGCTCTTCCAGAAATTCGGTAACAAAGGAATCCCATTCCCTTATTCTCAGTCGTTTTGCCTGGGCTAGTTTCGCTATTTGTTGCTCGCCAGCCCAGAGGGTCAACAGAAAAACCACAACAACTATAGGTAGTTTCCTGAGAGTTTTAGGAGTTCTCATGATGAGCCAATCCTTTGCTGTTAGCCCTGCTTGTGCTAAAACATGGGCACATTTTCCTTACAATAGCTCGTTAAAAAAGGGATTGCCTAAATTTCCAGAATTTTTACAGGTAGATTTTTTTTCAGAATGTTTATGAAGAGGAAAAGGGGAATTAACATTAGATCGACAAGTTTTTGAAAAAGGCGATGGCGCCGCGCAGCCGATCTCGAAGAGATCGGCAACTAATGATTGACTGCGAGCCGCAGGAAACTTACGGCTTAGTCCTATCCGCTTTTTTGCGCTTTGGTTCTCAGTAAATCATCAAACTTTTTACACTATCTATCGAAGCAGGGAGGCATGGCTGTAGGAGTTATTTCTTTCATGAGAGCGATCGCTCTTGATTTAATTTAGATAGTGGAAGTGATCTCCTTTACTATACAAACACCCATTAGAGCGATTGCTAATAAATATCCTGATATTGTGCAAAAGATTTTATCAAGAAAGTGATGGTCAATACCAACATAGATCACCTTCTGCTCGATCGCCTGTCGCCAACCTATCCGCAACTGAAACAAAACAAGGTCTGTGTTTTGGACAAATTCTTACTGTGCTATTTCTTCTAGTGGCGTTAGTTTAGAAGTGTTGAAAAACTATATCTAGCAATCTTGAGCGGGTACCATTAAGCTTGGTTAATCTTATCTCTTACCTGCGCGGCAATTGCTCGAAGTAGCCCATGTTTTAGGATGTCAACAAGTGCTTACTTATAAGTTTACTAGTACTCAACAGTGTGGCGTTCAAGTGGCATTGAAACCCGGAGAAGCAGTAGTTGCCGAACCAGGTGCATTCATTTGGGGTCACAAAGATATTGAAGCTCAAACAACAACTGGTGGTTTGACTCAAATGGCAAAACGTGCCATTGCTGGTGAAAATCTCTTCCAAGTGCGCTGGCAAAATATCGGTAGAGCCCAGGCTAGTGTAGCATTTGCTGCCCCATATCTGAGTAAGATTGAGGTAATACAGCTTGACGGCTCCAGCGATTTTAACCTTCAGCGCGGCGCATTTTTGGCTGCCGAACCCTCTTTAGACTTAGGGGTAAAATTTGATATTGGCTTATCGGGTTTCTTTGCCGGAGAGGGTCTGATCTTCCAAAAGTTTAGAGGGATTGGCGACCTATTTTTTCATGCCGGGGGTGACATTGTTGCACTGCATCTTGACCCGGGAGAGGTGCTTCAAATTGACACTGGCTGTGTGGTAGGGTTCGCGGATACTGTTCGCTATAGTATTCGTAGTACAGGCGGAATCTTTACCTCTTTATTCGGCGGGGAAGGACTTGTACTCGCTGAACTAACCGGGCCTGGTCTAGTCATTCTTCAAACTCATCCTGAAAACGAGATTGGTAGAGCCATTTCCAATCAATACCGTAATCAATAATCAAGAAGTTTCCTTGACCAAGGCTTATGCCTTGTCGCGAAGCGACTTGGGGGACAGCCAAGATATATGAAAAATGCGCTACCGTGTAAACTTATGTAATGCAAACGGTTAGACAACAAGAATCGCCTGGTGATCGAGCAATTTTTGGTTTTTGAAATGCTTACGCAGTAAGCATTTCGAGCTGGATGATCTTTCATAACAGCTTCGCTAGTTCTGGTCTTTTGAGGCATAAGCATGAGCTAATAAAAATTTGTAAATCTATCATTGCTTATCGTCTTAAATCTGATAGCTTTTTTAGATAAGGAAGACCATGAATTGTCAATGAATAACGAAAATGCAGAAACAAGTCTACAATCAAATCCAAGTCTTTCACTAAATGAATTTATCTTTAAGCTTGGACATATTGTTATCATTAGTATTTTATTATTTTTGATTTTTGTTAGTTCTCCAATGCGTCTTAACAAGGATATATGTTTAGATCCTGTTTATATTTCATTAGAAAGCATAAAAAATAACGAGTATAAGTGTAAAATAAACAATCAAAATCCTCACCTAGAGTCAATAAAAACAGATAGTTTTGCTAAGCAAATAATCCTCGAACAACTCAAGAAAGCTAATCAAGAAGTTGAGGCAGAAATTCAGCAAGAAATTTCTTGGTTTCGACTAGAGTATTCTTTAGTAGGAGTATTGTTTCTTGGCTTTTTTGTTAATGCATTTTTAGGTCGAGATGTTTTGATAGTTAAACAAAATAAAG
>JBFRWL010000583.1:0-3478 GCA_051439565.1 Prochloraceae cyanobacterium | reverse complement strand
TCCTAATCTCAATGCCGTGGCATATTTAATCATTTGGTCGTACTGTTGACGAATCAAATCCCAATTAATCGAACGAGTCAAAATTGGTTTTAAATTAGGATAGTTATTACTTTGACCAGTATGAGGAAGATATAACTTTTGTTTGTGAATGGCTTTAAGTCTCGGCATTAAATTAAAACCCAACAAATGACAAAAAGCAAAAGCTACCTCACTTTGCCCGTGACTATCGACATAATTCTTTTCCACCTTCATATTAGTACAGTGACGCAGTAACCCCTCAATCATCGCTGCCACTTCCGATGAAGAACAGGTTTTGAGTTGAGAATAAATACAAGCCGAATTCTTCTCAACGTGCCAGTAAATCATTACTCCTCTTCCGCCATAACGAATATGCCATTCCGTCATTAGATTCTGATCCCATGCCCCAAACTTTTTCGAGTCACTAGCACAGGTAGTCGTACCTTCGCCCCAGATATGTGGCAGTCGGGTATTGAAGGTAGCATTAATAATCTCAGCAATGGCGTTTCTTAGCTGTGATTTATGAATAAATTTACGCCGAACATAGAGCAAATCTTGATATTTTTCGCCCAATTCTCCTAAGCTCAAGCGTTTAATGCCTGTATTTGTTCCCAAGCCATAAAGGTCAATTAACAAGCGTTTTTGTAATACTTTGGGCTTGAGGTTTTCTCTGCTGGAAACGCTTTTGAAGTGTTGGGTAAAGTTAACTCGTAAGTCTGTTTCTTTGAGCATATATAGTAAACTGGTCATCGACCAACGTTGATCGATTTCAGTTTTGAGACGCTTTAGATTTAGCGGTTCGGGTAATGCAGCAAAGGGAGATAATTTTATCCAACCGTTATGTTTGGTGAGAATCTTAACTGGTTTATTCTTGGGTATTCCTCTATCTAATTGTGCCAAACCATCTCTCATTTGCTGTTGAAGATTACTAATAAATGCTTCCACATCTTCTGGTTGTTGGAGAGCCTGATAGTAAACCTCTCTTTGTTGTTCAAAGTCAGTGGGTAAATCTTCTTCAGGATTACGATAGCGATTTGCTCCTACTACCCAGATTTCTTTACAGCGCAGTCCATCCCGTAGAGCCTGAAGCACTGCTAATTCGTAGTTGATCCGGTTGATTTTAACGTTGCCATCATCCTTTGTTTCTAAGATTAGCTCTGATAAACTAGCTCCAATAATCCCGTCAGTGGGGACATTTTCAGCTTCGTCGTAATATCTTTCTCTACTGCCAATATATTTTTTTAGCAATTCTAAAGCTTCAATGACAGGTTTGTGTATCTCATTGTTGGAGCGAAATTCTAACAGATTTAGCAGAAACGGTAGCATCCGCCGATAATGTTTGCCATAGGAGCTTCGCATGACAGTGTAAACCTTTTCTTTATAAGCTGTTCCTGTTGATTTGAATTCCCGCACTAAATTTTTTAAGGTTGTTTCCCCCACCACTGGATAAATAACTTCTTTGACGACCCCATCAGGTTTGTCCATTGCTGCTTCTGCTAACTGAAACAAGATACCTGTCTTGCCACTAACTTTTTTGAAATCATCCAACAGTTCTTTGCTTACTCGTCTTTCGGCTCTAGCATTAATGCGATGGATAATTTGAATGAGTATCTCGACTAATTTATCGCTGATTTCTTGTGTTCTCAAGCAGCAGAAAGCAGACAGGAGAGTGTAGCGACGACTATCTGGATGACGGCGTAATTCTCTTGGTGGTTCGACAGCAACTCGCTGTTTATAGATTTGAAGAACTTTGGGAGAAATCCCCCCAAACAGGTTGTCTGGTAATTCTAGTTGGCGCAGGGTAAGCTCATCTAATTTGGTATAAAATGTACTTGAAAAAAGTCCCCTCATACAATCTCTTCTTTAAGAAGATAAGATGGTTTAGGTATATAATGAAGTCTTAATCTTAACTACGGTAAATTGAGACTATTAGGGGAAAGAATTGATGGGCTTAGGGTTTGCACCTGTAAAATCAGAAAAAGAAAAACCACTGGTTAAAAAAACATTCATTACCCCGATCGACCAAATACAAGCTAACTTATCAGGTTATTTTACTGATCTTCGAGACCAAGCGAGTTTCAAGAACCAAAAAACACTTGTTAAAAGATATTTTAGTCATTGCTATTTTAGCTGTAATTGCCGGAGCGTTTATGCTGGGAAGACATCGAAAATTATGGCCTCAGTAAGCAACAGTGGCTAGAAGAATTCTTAGACTTACCTAACGGAATCCCCAGTGATGATACTTTACGCCCTTGTATTTGAGAGGCTCGAGCCTGAAGCTCTTGAGAATAGTCTTGCCAAATGGGTGCAACAACTAATCCCTTCATTAGAGCAAGAAATTGTCCCGATAGATGGCAAATGTCTCAGGGGTTCTTATGACCGTAATCAAGGACTCAAAGCCTTACACCTAGTAACAGCCTGGGCTGCGAAGCATTGTTTACTACTCGGACAGATTAAAGTAGAAGACCATTCCAATGAAATTACAGCTATTCCCGCGCTATTGGAATTAATCGATATCAAAGGAGCGCTCGTTACTATTGATGCGATGGGAACACAGACTGATATTGTTCGCCTAATTCGTCAAAAAAAAGCTGACTATGTCTTAGCACTTAAAAGTAATCATCCTACTCTCCACTCTCAGGTAAAAGATTGGTTTGATTCTGCTATTGCTAATAACTTTGAAGGAATTAAAGTATCTCACGATCGCCGACTGGAAAAAGCGCACCGCCCGCGCTGAGGTTCCCTCAGCGTAAGGACGGAGCAAGCAGGACATCATCGCACAGAAAAACGCCTTGGGGAGGGCTGTTCCTCTTGCCGAGTTTGGTGGTCTCTACCAACAAGAACAATGGTTAGGCATTCATTGTATTGTGATGGTGGAAAGAACCCGCCATCTCTGGAATAAAGTTACCCACGAAGTCCAATTCTATCTGTCCTCTTTGCCGGCAGACGCTCAAGCTCTTGGGTCAACAATCCGTACTCATTGGGGGATTGAAAACCAAGTCCATTGGACTCTAGACGTAACTTTTAATGAGGATAAGTGCCGAATTCGCTCTTGTCACGCACCTCGTAATTTCGCTCTCCTTAGACGCATGGCACTTAATGCCTTGAATCTAGAGAAAACTCTTCGGCGCCCCGCGCCTCTCGGCGCCTTTGGCATCGCTACGACAAAAAAGCAAGCGGGCATCTATGAATAATGACTATATGATGACTATTCTACAATCCTTTCTTCTGGTGCTGCTGCTGGTGCTTTCGCTGCTTTTGGTTCTCGCGCTTTGCCTGGTTGCTTTTTCTCGTAGCAGTGAGGCAGCCCCTTCGGGGAAGGCAAAGGGCAAAGGGCAAAGGGCAAAGGGCAAAAGTGTCATTCCTTTTGCCTTTTTCCTTTTGCCTTTTGCCTTGGAGCGAAGCGAGGGTGGCGTTTGGGCTGCTGCTGAGTGGTGTCCCTGTGCGTGGGTTGCGCTGT
>JBFRWL010000582.1:0-5530 GCA_051439565.1 Prochloraceae cyanobacterium | reverse complement strand
CAGGGAGTCTTGCCATGTTTCGACCCCTAGAAGCTTTTCTAATTTGCTCCTCACACACTCTAGTAGATTATCTGACCGATTCAAATGATTCTATGGCTATAGTGACACTTTTTGTTCTGTCACGTCGCTGCGCTCTGAATTCAAAATAAACCCATTCAAAATTAATTGCATTTTCCTACGTAGCTAAAGTCCCGTTAATTAGCGACAACCTAAACTTTCCCTAGTTGACACACCAGTAACAGGGTTAACTCCTTCTGCTCTTTTACACATCAGAGATACCTGATAGCGATCGACAATTGCATCGGAAAAATCTGCTCCAGTAATTTCAGCATCGTAAAAAGTAGTGCTACTGAGAATAGCATCAACAAACAAAGCGTTAGTTAAATTTGCTTTATCAAAAAAAGCGCGATCGGCAAAACTTTTTGAAAGATCTGCCCCCGTTAAATCTGCATTCAAAAAAGAACCTTTAGTCAGAATTGTTGCTCTTAAATTTGCTCCTTTAAAAGAAGTGCCGCGCATATCTGCACCAGCAAAAGAGGTTCCCTGTAAATCTTGGTTAGAAAAGTCTCGACCGCGTAATTCTGTGAGAGTGTAATTAACTCTACTTTCTTGCCCTATCGCTTGTTGTGGAGCCATGATTATACAGTTACTAACTAGTAATAAAAACACTAATATCCTTAACATCTGCTGTAGCATAGTTTTATTTTTTGCTTTTATTAACATTAGAAATACCTCAAAAGATAATAAGATAATTTAATTTTTAATACTCCTGAGTACGCCCAGGCGACAGTCTCTTAACCACAGACGAAGCGCTTCACCAATAAAACCATTACTAGTTTCCCTCGGCGGTAAGGGTTGTTTATTATTTGAGGAGAAACCCCAGCGAGAAAAGATTGTTACCAGCTTCCAACCACTCGATGTCTGGCTGAGAAATAGCCAGTGATAATTTTGCCTCTCAACTATTTTGCCTCTAAGATAGTGTCGTTCCAAGGTAGTAAAAAATATCTGATCGGAAGATTTTTGAAAAACTGGGTCATACTGACTATTAGTAAGAGGCAGGGGTTCAAACTCCGGTCTTCCTGCTACGATTACGTATTCAGAAGGCTTTAGATTCCTATTTAAAGGTCGCGATCGGTGAATTACTCGATTAGCGTAATTGGGTAGATCTTTCAACATCACAGAGGTTAAACTCTCTAAATCGGCGGGACACTCTAAAGAGGTGTTCCTAGATAGAAGTAATTCACCTCTAACTAATTGGCACTCCATTCCCAGCCAACTAATAGCAGCTAATAATCCTAGTACTGAAAACTTCATTAAACTATACTTGTAGCTAACTCTTCGCTAATTCGCTCCCAGGCTAATACTGGGTCAGCAGCAGCAGTAATCGGACGACCAATGACTAGATAATTAGCTCCAGCTTGCAATGCCTTAGCTGGAGTCATCACCCGTCTCTGATCGCCTGTTTCTGACCAACTAGGTCGCACGCCAGGACAAATGAGCAGAAAATCATGCCCGCAAACTTGCCGCAGTTGCGCTACTTCTTGAGGGGAACAAACTGCCCCATCTAAACCGGACTCTCGTGCTAAGATTGCCATCTGTAAGACATATTCTGGCAGTTCTAGAGGTATTTTCAGGTCAAAGGCTAACTCTCGCGAGTTGATACTGGTTAGCAGGGTAATAGCCAGTAATTTAGGACGCGCATTTTTCTCTCCTAACGCTGCTACTGCAGCTTGGAGTGCTTTAGGTCCAGCAGTAGCGTGAATGGTAAGAAAGTCAACTCCCCAAACTTGGGCAGAACGACAAGCACCGGCTAGCGTATTAGGAATATCATGAAACTTGAGATCGAGGAAAATGCGTTTTTTCCGTTCTTGAAGAATTGTGAGGATTTGGGTGCCGCAACTGACAAATAATTCTAAACCAACCTTCCAGAAGCTTACCTGGGGAAGTTTGTCCACCAGGGCGATCGCTTCGGTTAGAGTTGGCACGTCTAAAGGAACAATAATTCTTTCCGAGAAATTGGTCATTGAACTAAGCGAACAAACTTTTTCTTGCCCACCTGTAAAATTTTGCCGTTAAGGTTGTCAGGGGCATCAAAACTAAGGTTAACTTCAGTGACGCGATCGCCATCTAAACGTACCGCACCGCCTTGAATTTGCCTTCGTCCTTCTCCACTACTTTTACACAACCCACTAGCACTGAGAATATAGTACAACGGAGCGGGAAACTCAATTTGGGTCAGAGAATATTCTGGTACTGCTTCACCAGCTCCCATAGTATCCTTTTGCAATACTAATTTTTCTGCCGTTTCTTTAGCTTTTAAGGCGGCTTCTTGACCGCAGTACTGGGAAACAATTTCTACTGCTAACAATTTCTGGCATTCCCGTGGATTATCTGGCAAGCGCTCCAAAGGTAAACTAGTGAGTAGCTCAAAATAATCTTTGAGCACTGTGTCAGGAGTTTTCTCTAACTTCGAGTACATCGAGAGTGCATCTTCCTTGAGTCCTACGTAATTACCTAAGGACTTGGACATCTTTTGTACTCCATCCGTCCCCAACAAAATTGGCATCAACAAGCCAAATTGAGGTTTTTGACCGAAATGCTTCTGTAAATCTCTTCCTACGGCAATATTAAATTTTTGGTCGGTTCCTCCCAGTTCCACATTCGCCTTTACCATCACCGAGTCATAACCTTGTAATAAAGGGTAAAGAAACTCGTGCAGGTAAATGGGGATTTCTTGGCCATAACGTTCTGCAAACCCTTCCTTAGCTAGCATTTGCCCGACAGTCATAGTTGAGAGTAATTCCTGAATTTTTGCCAAGTCTAGCTTTGCCAACCACTCAGAGTTATAGCGAATTTCTAAACGTCCTGGAGTTTCAAAATCCAAAATGGGGCGCAACTGCTGTAAGTATTCTGTGGCATTATCTTGGACTTGTTGTGCAGTTAGTTGGCGGCGTACCTCCGATCTGCCAGTGGGGTCGCAAATTTGGGCGGTAAAATCTCCAATAATAACTACCGCTACATGACCCGCATCTTGAAACGCCCGCAACTTGCGAAAAGCGATACTATGACCTAAATGAATATCGGGCGCAGTCGGGTCAATTCCCAACTTAACCCGCAAGGGTCGATTAGTCTGTGCTAACAGTTGAGGAAGATTTTCATTGGGGTTGTTACTATCCGGTCGATCGGGAAAAATCTCATTAATTCCCCGATAAAGCCAATCAAGGTTCTGGTGTTTTGCTGAAGCAACCATTTAGATATCGCTTTAGTCTAGGAATATGTGCTCGAATTCTACTAAACTAGCAAAATATTTACCCATTGATACTAAATCTGCTACTTAAATCCTCTTTATCGAGCTTAAATGACATCTACTAACTCCCCTTGTTACCCCTGCTTTCTTAGGGAAAAGGGAGTAAATAAACTCGATTCCTTATCAACTTAAGTTGAGAAAAAGGAGAAATTTAATTATGCAAGAGGTCTATTGAAGTTCAATCTCTTGGTCAGATATTAAGAAAACATAAAGGAAAATAAAAACAAAAGAAGGGGCTTTAATCCAATTTAAATTTTTTGGTCTAAATAGCTAAAAATTGCTGTCGATTCTGTTTCTGAGCTTTTCAACCAAGGCGAAAAACCCTATTTCTTTTCCAAAACTTACTTACATAAGTACTTATCCTGGCTTAATCTGAGCAATTCTTTTTGAGACTAAAGTTCCTCATGATAAGATTCTCTAATCTCATTAAAAATTTATGTTTATATTTCCTAACTTTTTAAATTTAATACTTGTTAAAAGAACTTAAAGTATTTTAATATATTAGAAGTGAGCCTTATTAGTGTGGTTTAGCGCTTGGCGAGAGCGCTAAGCCTTACCTAATATTATCTCCATTAAAATTGGCTATATAAAACTGACGGGGAGAGTCAGCTATAATTCTGCCCTTGGAACCGTGATATTAGAGAATTTTGCTTCCTGTGAGGACTTTACGGACTTCTAACATGGCAGAATAAGTAGGTAAAATGTGAAGAGTTTCATCGGCTGAAGTTTTTTCTAAAGCAGTAGAGATAGCTTCGTGTAAATCTTCTTTGATAATTAACTGGAAATTATCAGCAACAGAATCGATATTGTCTCGACTATATTGTAAGCGCAACGCCATATCGTAGACGCGATCGCCGCTGACAATTAATGTTCCTCCCTCAGCTACCAGTTTCTCAGTATCTACATCCCAAATCCAAGAAACATCGGTACCGTCAGGAATTCTATCGTTGAGAACTAGTAAAGTTACCGAAGCGCCTCCAGAGTGTTTAACTTGATTGACAGCGCGGATAGTTTCATTCATCCCGACAGGATTTTTAGATAATAAAATCCGCACGTGTTTGCCCTCTACATCTAATTCTTCTGCTCGTCCAAAAGCAGCCCGAAAGTTTTTAATTGTCTCGCGAATATTAGCGGTATCGATGCCAATTTCTCTAGCTACTAGTGCAGCAGCTAGAGTATTGTATTTGTTGTAAACTCCGATGAGAATTTGCGGCCAATCTCTGCTATCCAAGGCAGACTGACTTTTAGTAAAATCGCAGTTAGGACAATTATAGTCCCCCAAATGAGAGAGATAAACCCCTTGATAATCTAGAGGATAGCCGCAGCTAGGGCAGTAAATAGAGTCTACTGCGTGGGGAATTTCGTCAAGATAGAGTTCCGTTTCCCTCAGTCCGAAAAATAAAACTTTTTGGGATAATTGTTGACCTAAATAGGAAAGCGTGGGGTCATCGGCATTGAGAATTACTACTGTGTCGTCTGGTAGGGGGGTAATAGCTTTTTGCCAACGCTGGCTAATAGTGTCTACTTCTCCGTAGCGATCGAGTTGATCGCGAAACAAGTTTAAGCCGAGAATAAAGCGAGGCTGACAGTGGCGTAAAACTATGGGCAAGACGTTTTCGTCTACTTCCAGAATCCCATAATCAGCCTTTAGTTGACCAATTAAGTTGGTGTTGGCTAGCAGTGCTGTAATTAAGCCATTGATTAGGTTAGCACCTGTAGCATTGTGAGCAACGCGGTAGCCTCGATCTTCGAGAATGCTTCGTAGCAGTAGAGAGGTGGTAGTTTTGCCGTTAGTACCGACAATGAGAATTGCTCCTAACTTAAGCTGTTGCAACAATAGAGGTAATAGTTGAGGATGGAGACGGCGAGCAATTTCTCCTGGTAAAACACTAGCAGCTCCCAAGCGCAACCCTCGCACCAAAGCGGTAACGCTCTTTGATACTCCTACTGCTAAGCCTAAACGAATTCTATCTACCAATTGCATATTAACAATCTTCTCCTGCTTTCCCACTCACTGTTCCCTGTTCCCTTTATCTTCTATCAATTAGTAGATAAGTAATCATCTTTCCTTTGCCTTTAATATAGATAGAACCCCTTTTGGTAAACAGATAGTAGTTTTTCAGACGTTCGTAGGTAGCAGCAGTGACTTGAATGCGATCGGGTACACCCTGAGATTCCATGCGGCTAGCAGTATTGACGGTATCGCCCCTGTCTCTTATACAC
>JBFRWL010000581.1:0-4894 GCA_051439565.1 Prochloraceae cyanobacterium | reverse complement strand
GCTGCAAACAGAGGAGGAAATGACTAATCTATTGCGGGGTTTAAATGGAGAATATATTCCGCCTGCGCCAGGAGGAGACTTGTTGCGAGATGGTCCTGGGGTATTGCCTACAGGAAGAAATATACACGCTTTAGATCCCTATCGAATGCCTTCTCCTGCTGCTTATGAAAGGGGAAGAGAAATTGCTCAGAAAATTATCGCCCAGCATTTAGAAGAACACGATAAATATCCCGAAACTGTAGCGGTGTTGTTGTGGGGTTTGGACGCAATTAAAACTAAGGGCGAATCTTTGGGTATTCTTTTAGAATTAGTAGGTGCAGAACCTGTAAAAGAAGGTACGGGAAGGATAGTAAGATACGAGTTGAAACCCTTAGAAGAAGTGGGACACCCTCGCATTGATGTTTTAGGGAATCTTTCCGGTATTTTCCGCGATACTTTTGTCAATATTATCGAGTTATTGGACGATCTATTTAAACGTGCAGCGGAAGCAGATGAGTCGGAAGAAGAAAACTATATTCGCAAGCACGTTTTAGCTTTGAAAGCACAAGGAATTGATAATGCTTCGGCGCGGTTATTTTCTAATCCTGCTGGCGATTTTGGTTCTCTAGTAAACGACCAAGTTGTTGATGGTAATTGGGAGTCGGGAGACGAGTTAGCGAATACTTGGAAAAATCGCAATGTGTTTAGTTATGGAAGGAAAGATAAAGGACAAGCAAGACCGGAAGTTTTGACTAAGTTGTTAGCAACAAGCGATCGCGTCGTCCAAGAAATTGATTCAGTCGAATACGGTCTGACTGACATTCAAGAATACTATGCCAATACGGGAGGATTGAAATTAGCAGCAGAAAAACAAAGTGGGAAGAAGGTAAATGCTAGTTTCGTGGAAAGTTTTTCTAAGGATACTACTCCCAGGAAATTAGAAGACTTGTTGCGTTTAGAATATCGTACCAAGTTGCTAAATCCCAAATGGGCGGAGGCGATGGCAAATCAAGGATCTGGTGGCGCTTATGAGATTTCCCAACGGATGACCGCGTTAATTGGTTGGGGCGGTACGACTGATTTTACCGATTCTTGGGTCTACGACCAAGCTGCTGATACCTATATGTTAGATGCAGAAATGGCGAACAAGTTAAGGGAAGCCAACCCAGAAGCTTTTCGCAATATTGTCGGGAGGGCGATCGAAGCACACGGACGCGGTTTCTGGGATGCAGATGAAGAGAAGTTAGAGAAGTTGCGGGAGTTGTATGAGTTAACAGAGGAAGATATCGAAGGGGTGGCGATCGAGTCATAAGCTGTCAAGCATTTAATTTGCTAGTGGAGACGGGGAGACGGGGAGACTGGGGGACGGGGAGAGGGTTTGACGGTCTATTTTCTAACTGAATGATATCCAATTTAAATGCACATCAGCTTGGTTTTTTCGGGATGGTCGGCGACATTTAAGATTGATGAGAAGAAAATTAATTATCGTTGTTATATTTTCCTCCCCTGAAGAAAGCTGTTTATGCTCCTAATGAGCGTATTCTTCCCTGCTCCCCGCCAGTGGTTATTGCGCAGTTACGATTGAGCAACAGGTTTTGAGAGCAGCCGCTGGGAGCTAGTTGGATTAAGTCCTCCACATTGCGTAAGATCGTCTCGCAGATTAAATCTAAAGGCAGGTCATTAGGATCGTGACCGAAAGGTTCTTCAATTTCGGCACCAACTTCATTGATAGTTAGGAAAAGAATGCAGATACAGGCTACCACTGGCGCTGTCCACCAACCTAAACCCTGAACTAATACGAGTGGGAGGACCAGGAAGTAAATCAACAGCAACGTCTTAAAGACGATCGTATATACTAACGGGACTGGTGTTTTCAAAATTCGCTCGCAGCCACCTAGAATATCGACCATTTTATCTAACAATTTATGTAGAGCACTCAGCTGATATCCGTTAACTCGTTCGCGCTCGTGCTCATACTGTAGATAATCTCCAACCCAGAAAGCAATCTCTAAGGGAGCGTGATTTACTTGTTGCAGCCTCTTATACTGGGATTGGTTCATCAATGGTATTAACTCAGAATTTACGGGTTCTCGCCGCAGATGTAACTTCATTGCTATGGGAAAAGAAACTACTAAGCGCAATGCAGCCTCTTTCTGCTTTCTATCTAGAGAATCTCTTTCTTCTATAACCAGCCAAATTCCACGAGCTAGGTTACGGACAGTATTTACCATCGCTCCCCACAATTTTCTACCTTCCCAAAATCGTTCGTGAGCTGTATTGGTTCGGAAGGCTAGTAACAAACTCAGAACAATGTTAAGAGAAAGCACAAAAGTTCTAATAACTGGGGGTTTTTGCTTGAGAAAATTGAGCATTTCCAACTGATGACAGAGGGAAACCATCAAAGCATATCCAGCCGCAAAAATTACCCAAGGATAAATTTCCCGCGTTACTATTGCTAGAAGTCGGAAGATAACTCTAAACCAGTGGAGTTCTTCTCCTGTGTAGGTACTAAACTTAGCTGAAAAGGATCTCTCAGCCACAAGGGTTTGGGTCAGTCTTTTTTGAGAATCGTACTTTTGAGTTCTTTTTTTTTGGGAAGATAGTTTAGAGCTAAAATTGATTCTAGATGAATCAACTTCTAGATTTTCTAATTGGAAGGATTTTTGCTTATAGATATTGCTTTTATCTATGGGGGTTACCATTGAAGTTTTTTTCAGAGATTAACCGGAGCGAGTCGTAGATTTTAATTGATTTTTGATTAATTAGCTAAAAATAACAAGAAAAAGTCACAAACTGGCAACAAGCTTGAAACTCAAGTTTGTCCCCTGTATTCCCAGAAATAATAATTGACCCAGATTCCTTAAAGCCAATTGAAGTAGAACAAAACGAGCGTAAGCTGGCTGAACAAATTGTTAACCGGATGGCGAACTTAATGGATTGTGAGCCAGAATCGGTGGTAGTAGACGTAATTCAGGGTATTAGCCGAAGAAATATTGGTGCGCTGACAGAATTGGAAGAAGAATATTTGTCACTGGCAGAAAAAAGGCATGGAATTCAATATTCGAGGGCACCCAAAGAATTATGAGAAAAGAATTATTCAATTAAGTCGAAGGAAAAGAATTAGCAGATTTGGGTGTACAAGTGGAAGCCGACGTAGAGATTACCTCCGATTCTTCTGTTGCTGAGCTAGCCAAAAGACTTAACAATCGCCGCATCGACATTCTGATTAACAACGCGGGAATTCTAGAAAGAACCCCCCTGAAAAATTTAGACTTCGATAGCATCCGCCGACAATTTGAAGTCAATGCACTCGGAGCGCTACGAGTTACTAAGGCGTTGCTTCCTAACTTGAAGGAAGGCTCTAAGATAATTCTGATGACTAGCCGGATGGGATCGATCGAAAACAACACTTCAGGGGATCGATACGGCTACCGGATGTCAAACGTCGCTTTGTCAATTTCCTGATGCAGATTATGCTTTCGATCAAGGTGTGTTATCTCTTCCTCTAACTCAATTAATTGAAATTTCCGGCAAATATTGTCAATATTCCGTTATTCTTAGGAAGAAG
The DNA here is from genome assembly GCA_051439565.1 of Prochloraceae cyanobacterium. GTDB lineage: Bacteria > Cyanobacteriota > Cyanobacteriia > Cyanobacteriales > JBFRWL01 > JBFRWL01. The sequence continues at coordinate 1,347 of JBFRWL010000581.1, read as the reverse complement.
AGCATCAAATCTAATCTAATTACACTAATTCCTATGGAAAAATTCATCGAATTAGCTATTGAGTTTGGCACCACTTTAGGGATAAGAATTCTGACAGCTCTTTTGATCTTGCTGATTGGTTTGCAGATAGCGAAGTGGGTGCGTAGCATTGTCAAAAAAGTGATGAGCAAAAGTCAAATTGATGTCACCATTTCTACCTTTGTCTCGAATCTTAGCTACATCGGCTTTATTAGCTTCGTGGTCATCGCAGCTTTAACTAGATTAGGAGTGGCAACAGCATCATTTGTAGCTGTAATCGGTGCCGCAGGTTTAGCTATTGGCTTGGCTCTCCAAGGTTCCCTGAGTAATTTAGCTTCTGGTGTTCTGATTATTCTCTTTCGCCCCTTTAAGATTGGAGATTTCATTGCGGCTGGTGGTGTTCTCGGTTCGGTGCAAGAAATTTCTTTTTTCACCACTACCCTCAATACTCCAGACAACAGCCGTGTGATTGTCCCCAATAGCAAAATTTACGGCGACACAATCACCAACTATAGTGCCAACGATACTCGACGTGTTGAGATTGTAGCCGGCATAGGCTATGAAGACGATATTGATAAGGCTAAAAGCGTGTTACAAGACATTGTTAGGCAAGATGAACGAATATTAGCAGAACCTGAGCCTACATACCAAGTGACGGAACTAGGAGATAGTAGCGTAAATTTCACCGTTCGTGTATGGGTAGAAAGGACCAATTTTTGGGCTGTTTATTGTGATTTAACGGAACAAGTGAAAAAACGTTTTGATGCAGCTGGGATTTCTATTCCTTACCCTCAACAAGATATTTATCTACACTCTGTTGAGAATAAGCAGTAATTTCATCACAACTATCCTAAATTTTAGAACTGTATAGCCTTAGCCGACAGACTCAAGAAGGATGACAAATGGCCTGCCAAAGGAAAACAAATCAGGCAGTGGCAGTTAATTATGGCAGCAAATAAGGCGGGTATTTGGCAGTATTCCTCTGAGAGGAAATGGGCTAGCTCATATTATCGAGAGAGCGATGACTATCACGTTACAGGAAAGAAGTGAGGATGTTATTTTAGTGATTCTTCTCCAACTAGATCATCTTCACAAGAAGATAATCTCAGTAAGGGATTGACGAAAAAGACTCAAAGATTATCGAGACAATCTGCTAATATCCTTTTAGCAAATCACCTAGGGACAGTTCCTCTACCAGCAGTTTCATTCCCAGTTACTTCTTCTTTGTCTGAGCAACAGGAGCTAGAAATCTCCCAGGCTAGCAACAGAGAAATTTTCCAGAACATCATCAAGTTAGCGCTTAAGCAAAACTGGCATCAATGGCCAATG
>JBFRWL010000580.1:0-2734 GCA_051439565.1 Prochloraceae cyanobacterium | reverse complement strand
ATGATATTCAAACCCAAGAAGGAACTTCATTTTTAGCCTCTGGCTTCTATGCCAGCATGGGTTTTGGGATTCCTGGGGTAATTGGTGCCCAATTAGCCGATCCCTTCCGTAGGGCGATCGCATTAGTCGGAGATGGAGCTTTCCAAATGACGGGCATGGAATTACTCACAGCCAAACGTTTGGGATTAAAACCAATTGTGATTGTCGTCAATAACGGTGCATTTACCTCTTTACGAGCCATGGCACATCGAGAAGCAGCCTTTGTCAAGATCCCTACTCTCGACTATGCCAAGTTAGCTCAAGTACTCGGTGGTCTGGGCTTAGTCGTGGAAACAGGTCAACAACTCAGACAAGCTTTTGAATTAGCGCGAGAAAGCGATACTTTTAGTATTTTGGATGTTCGTATTTCACCTGATGATGTTTCCCCAGGCTTGGAGAGATTAAGTGCTCTGTTTACCAAAACACTGAAGGGATGAACAGTAGGGGCGCGACGCGAAGCTAGTGCTAAAGCATACCGCTCCGCATATCCTTTAGGGCAAGGCTTGCGCCCAGTAGAGAATTTGGGGAAGCAGGGGGATTTGGGGAAGATTGGGAGAAAAGTAATATTATTCCGAGAAAGTTCTGGACGAGAAATTGAGGAAGAGATTATGACTATAGCAACGATATCAAAACCACCAATTAAAATTAATGCTACCAAGCTACTAATCAATAATGAATGGGTCGATAGTTTGTCGGGAAAAACTTTTGCCACCATCAATCCAACTACTGGTGAAGTCATTTGCCAAGTTGCCGAAGCTGATTCTGCTGATGTCGATCGCGCAGTCAAAGTAGCGAGAACTGCCTTTAATCAGGGAGATTGGTCAAAAATCTCCCCAACTGAGCGAGGGAAATTACTTTACAAGCTAGCAGATTTAATCGAAGCTCATGCTGAAGAACTTGCCCAACTCGAAACCCTTGATAATGGTAAGCCGTTGCAGGATGCGATGGGTATAGATTTGCCCCTGACAATTGCTTGCTATCGCTATTATGCTGGTTGGGCAGATAAGATTCAAGGTAAGACAATTCCGCTCACTGGATCATTTTTCTGTTACACACGACATGAACCCATCGGTGTCATTGGTCAGATTCTACCCTGGAATTTCCCCATACTTTTACAATCATGGAAGTTAGCCCCAGCTTTAGCAACAGGTAACACCGTAGTACTCAAACCATCTGCCCATACTCCATTAACGGCTCTGCGAGTTGGTGAGTTGATTATTGAGGCTGGTTTTCCCCCTGGCGTAGTCAATATTTTGCCTGGTTACGGTAATACTGCGGGAATGGCGATCGCCCGTCACAGAGACATTGATAAAGTTGCTTTCACTGGTTCTACCGAAGTGGGACATTTAATTATGGAAGCTGCCGCCCAAAGTAATCTCAAGCGTGTCACCTTAGAATTAGGCGGCAAAAGCCCCAATATTATCTTCGCTGATGCAGATATGAGCGCAGCCATTGAAGGTTCACATTTCGGACTATTCTTTAACCAAGGGCAATGTTGTACGGCAGGTTCTCGATTGTTCGTTGAGGAAAAATGTTATGACGAGTTTGTTGCCAAAAGTGTCGAACGGGCACAGCGCAGAATCGTTGGCGATCCCTTCGATCTCAAAACCGAGCAAGGTCCGCAGGTCAGTCAGGCTCAATTAGATAAAGTGCTGCATTACATTGAGTTGGGGATGCGGGAAGGTGCTCACCTCCTTTATGGCGGTCAACAAATTGGCGATCGCGGATTCTTTATCCAACCAACAGTATTTGCTAATGTTCAAGATCAAATGACAATCGCTCAAGAAGAAATCTTTGGTCCAGTGATGAGCATTATCAAGTTTAAAGACTTAGATGAGGTAATTGCCAGAGCCAATGCCACTATCTATGGTTTAGCCGGAGCAGTCTGGACTAAAGATCTTAATAAAGCACTCGCGATCGCCAATAAAGTTCGCGCTGGCACTATCTGGGTTAATTGCTACGATGCACTAGATCCAGCCGCCCCCTTTGGTGGGTTCAAACAGTCTGGTATTGGTCGCGAATTAGGCGAATACGGACTTGCAGAATACACCGAAGTTAAAACTGTCACCATCAAACTCTAACCAATGCTCACCAATACTGTGTATAGATTCAAAATAAAAAAGTTTATTTTACTCGTCTCTGCCAAATCATGAGAGGAAAGACTAAATGCAAGTTTTTAACCTAATCGAAACAATGGGACATGAGCAGGTAAGCTTTTGTCACGACCAAAAATCAGGTTTGAAAGCGATTATCGCCATTCATAATACTAATCTTGGCCCAGCGATGGGTGGTACGCGTTTGTTTCCCTATAGCAGCGAGAAAGACGCTTTAAAAGATGTTCTCCGTCTTAGTCAGGCGATGACTTACAAAGCTTCTTGTGCCAATCTTTCTGCTGGTGGTGGCAAAGGTGTAATTATTGCTAAACCAGAACATAAAACTCAGGAATTATTTGAAGCTTATGGCAGTTTTGTAGAGACTTTTAAGGGGCGTTTTATTACAGGTGAGGATTTAAATATTTTTCTAGAGGATGTTCGCCAAATTTCTAGAAAGACAGGTTATCTCGTCGGATTACAAGAAAGATATGGAGGTCCAGGTCGTGCTACGGCTATAGGAATTGCTTGTGGTATGCAAGCAGCCAGGGAATTTTAGTTCGGTAATAAAGATTTGTATAGTCTAAAAGTAGCAGTTCAAGGAG
>JBFRWL010000579.1:0-5859 GCA_051439565.1 Prochloraceae cyanobacterium | reverse complement strand
AGTCAGAAGTCAGAAGTCAGAATGTAATCTCCTTTTTGGAAGGGAGACAAGGGAGATAAAACTACTTCTCTATCCTCCTCACACTCCCCTCTCTCACCTCACCAGGGATTTTGGCATTACCGAATAGGTTTTCTAGACCATACTTAGTGCCATTAACTCATCTGCCATCTCAAAGTTAGCAGTGACATTTTGCACGTCGTCGAGGGATTCGAGAGCATCTATTAACTTGAGGAGAGATCGCGCTTGTTCTCCATCTTTCACTTCTATAGTATTATTAGGAATCCAGCGCAATTCTGCTTCTCCCACTGGCAAGCTTTTCTCTTGTAAAGCCTGATTGAGATTTTCTAAATTACTGATTTCAGTAAAGACTTCCGCACCCTCAGTATCTTCTTGTGCAATCAATTCGTAATTTTCTGCGCCGCCTTCCATCGAAGCTTCTAACAATAAATCTTCGTCTATTTCCCCTTCTAATCTGACAACGCCTTTTTGTGCAAACATCCAGCTTACACAACCAGTTTCACCGAGATTCCCATCATTTTTACTGAATGCTGCTCGCAAATCGGCGGCAGTTCGATTGCGATTGTCAGTGAGTGCTTCTATTAATATTGCTACTCCACCAGGACCATAGCCTTCATAGCGAATCTCTTCTAGATTAGCATCTTCACTTCCGTAAGTTCCCGCTCCTTTCGCGATCGCTCTTTCTATGTTGTCATTAGGAATTCCCGCCGCTTTTGCTTTCTCGATCGCCGTTCTCAGCTGAAAATTACCACTAGGATCTGGTATTCCATTGCGCGCGGCAACGATAATCGCGCGAGATAACTGGGTGAAGGTTTTACCCTTTTTTGCATCTACTCTTGCTTTCTGACGTTTAATGTTAGCCCATTTGCTATGACCTGCCATAGTAGTCTGTCAATTTTGAAATGATGAGTTGAGATAGGACAAGGGAGACAAGGAGAATATTTAATGACACTTATCCCTTGTATCAATCTTTACAAAGTAATAGATATTTTTTAGTTTTAAACTAACTTTTTTAAGTAAGTAGTCGGACATAAATAAACAGCACTATGTAAACAATTGTAAATAAACCTTTAACTCTACTCCTGCCTGGTCTAAACGATAACTTTTATTTTTGTCCAGGTACTTATAGAACTGGTTCGGTTATTTCAACTATAGTTGAGTTAACAAAACCTCAGAAAATATGTATATTTGTATAGATATGTAAAGCGAACTGAGATTGACTAAAATTTAAATTGTTTATTTATGCAAACTATTTCTATTTCAAATAGGCATCAGTTTTCCTCCAACACTGTATCGCCTCTAAGAATTATTGCTGTTGGAGATAGCCTGATTTATGGTTATGGCGATTTCGTTGGTGGTGGTTGGGTAGAAAGACTGCGACGTAAGTGGATGGATCCAGAACTTCCCGGTCACGCTCTCTATAATTTAGGTATTCGAGGCGACACGGTAGCAAGGGTATCCCAGCGACTAGAGCAAGAATTTCGTCTGAGGGGGGAACTGCTGCGTCGAGAACCGGATTTGATTGTACTCTCTGTAGGAGTTAATGACTCGGCACGGAAGGGAGATAAGTACGGAAAGCTATTTACCCAATTCGATCACTTTCAAACTCAACTAATCGATTTGTTAGACCAAGCGCAGCAGTTAGCTAAGGTGCTGTTTGTCGGCATGGTACCAGTAGATGAAACTAAAATGCCGTTTTTGGATTGCTTTTATTACAATCATATCGACCAATACCGCTACAAACAAGCTACCAAGGAGGCTTGTCAGGTTCGCAATATTCCTTACTTAGATATTTTCGATCTTTGGAAGTCACGAGGTGAAAACTGGCTGCAAGCACGCCTAAGTTCTGATGGTCTTCATCCTAACGTCAGTGGCTACGAAGCTCTACTAGCAGACGTGCTTAACTGGGAACCAGTTTCTAAGTTAGAAGTTTCCCCAAGTATCAATATTGTTTAAGTATTTTATAATCTCGATCGCACTCAAGCGATCGGTGATACAATTCAGAGACAAAGCTAGGGGTGTCTGAAATTATTCGGGCTGAGATAGTCCCTTAGAACCTGATACTGGGTAATACCAGCGGAGGGAAGCTGTTAATAGAGGAAAGTGAATATGAGAGCAGAATGGGTTGCTAAGCGGCGCGGTCAGAGTAATGTGTCCCAAATGCACTACGCTCGCCAGGGTGTGATTACCGAAGAAATGCACTACGTCGCTAAGCGGGAGAATCTTCCAGTAGAGCTAATTCGAGATGAAATAGCAAGGGGACGGATGATTGTACCCGCCAATATTAATCACCTCAATCTAGAGCCGATGTGTATTGGCATCGCCTCAAAGTGTAAAGTAAATGCTAATATTGGTGCCTCTCCTAACTCTTCTAGAATTGAGGAAGAGTTAAATAAGCTAAATTTGGCGGTAAAATACGGCGCAGATACGGTCATGGATTTATCTACAGGCGGAGGAAATTTAGACCAAATTCGCACCGCTATTATCAACGCCTCGCCAGTCCCTATTGGCACTGTGCCAATATATCAAGCTTTAGAAAGCGTCTACGGTAAAATAGAAAACCTGACTCCCGACGACTTCCTCCACATCATCGAAAAACACGCCCAGCAAGGTGTAGATTACATGACTATCCACGCTGGTATTCTCATGGAGTATCTGCCTTTGGTGAGAAGCCGACTTACAGGCATTGTCTCTCGCGGCGGCGGTATTATTGCCAAGTGGATGCTCTATCACCACAAGCAAAATCCCCTTTATACTCACTTTGACGATATCATCGAAATCTTTAAAAAGTACGATGTATCCTTTAGTTTAGGGGATTCGTTGCGTCCTGGTTGTGTCCACGACGCATCGGACGAAGCACAATTGGCAGAGTTGAAAACCTTAGGAGAACTAACCCGTCGCGCTTGGCAACATGACGTACAAGTGATGGTAGAAGGTCCCGGTCACATACCGATGGATCAGATAGAATTTAATGTCAAGAAGCAGATGGAAGAGTGTAGCGAAGCACCCTTCTACGTATTGGGACCATTGGTAACCGATATTGCTCCAGGTTACGACCACATCACCTCTGCGATCGGTGCTGCTATGGCAGGTTGGTACGGTACGGCAATGCTATGCTACGTTACCCCGAAAGAACATCTAGGACTGCCTAACGCAGAAGACGTGCGCAATGGTTTGATTGCCTACAAAATTGCCGCTCACGCTGCGGATATCGCTCGTCACCGTCCGGGAGCAAGGGATAGGGATGACGAACTATCTAGCGCTCGTTACAATTTCGATTGGAACCGTCAATTTGAATTAGCCCTCGATCCCGATCGAGCCAGGGAATATCACGACGAAACTCTACCAGCAGATATTTACAAAACTGCCGAGTTTTGCTCCATGTGCGGGCCGAAATTCTGTCCAATGCAGACTAAAGTAGATGATGAAGCTCTCACTGAGTTAGAGAAATTCTTGGCTCAAGATAAACAAACTGCAAATCTCAAGTAACTTATGAGGTTTGGGTGAGGGGTGTTAGCTGTTTCACCCCTCACCCCCTCTGACTGCTGACCTCTGACCACTAAATCCAGGTACTGTGATAATTTTTGTAGCCACTTTTCTTTTTGTTGGAATTTGAAGTCACCAAGTTAGCTACTACTGCACTCTTACTTAACTCTCGCACTAAACGCTGTCCTTGTTGTTTATAGAGAAAAACTGGTAAGGTCTCAGGTAATTGACTCATTAATTCTCTAGCCAGATTGAGACTGCAACCAGTAATGCGAGCGATCGCGTTTGCTCCTTCAAATTTTGCCGCTGGTGTCAGTGCTTTTTGCACTAGTACCTGATAGGACTTAGGATTGCAATTGAGCTGTCCTTGTTCAATTCGTCGCAGTCCCCCAGTGGTCGCTAAAATTATCAGGCGCTCACCAACTTGTAAAAAGATATCGTCTGAAGGCATAAAAGTGCTAGGAGTTGCTGGTTTCTGGTGAAGGATGGGGATAACTCCGTAGCCATAGGCGATATCTGCTAGCAAAAAGCCATTGAGGGTATCTCCTGGCTCAATTCGATATTCTGTGACTAAGATCGTCCGATTTTTCAGACGAAACAGATTGATAATGTTTTCTCCAAATGCAGCACCAGCAAAAGCTTTAGCAGCTATTTCGCAAGTACACAAAGCCTGTGCTCCAGGCAAGATCTCCGCTAAATAGTTGCTTAAGGTTTGTCCATAGGTACGCAGCGCTAGATTAATTTTAGGATTAGCGTTCCTAGCCATCAAAGCGATTTCTAGATTCTCCATTTCATTGTCAGTAATGACAACAACACTTTTGGCAGTAGATAGATTCGCCTTGGTTAGAGCTTCTTTCGCCTCGCCAACAATTAAAGGCATGTCCGGCAAAATCGTTTGGTCAGAGTTAGGGTTGATGTTAATGCCTAATACATTTTGCTTGTATTTTTTCAGTAGGGTTGCCACTCGCTGACAAATTCGATCGAGTCCCACAATTACTATATGGTCTTTTTGCGGAATAGGAGGACGACTCCTTTTAAATTCAAATTTAGAAGACAGCAGCGCTTCTGTAAGCAAGGCGTGTATTACTGCAATAAATGCCGTTCCTGTTAAAGTCACTCCTAAACTAAATAGCTTTAACCACCAAGGAATTGGATAATTTTGATTCAAATCACTAAATAAATCGCCAAATCCCCCAAACAGTAGGATACAAGTATTGTAAAAAGCAGATGGGAAACTAATTCCTGGATAATAGGAGCGATATAGTAACGTTCCCATAACTAATATCAGTAGCAAGATGATCCCAGAAATCATCGTCACTCGTCGGACTTGCTGCTGAAAACTTAATTGCCAAAATTTACTTACCTGCTGTTTGCAGCGACTAGAAAAGTTGCGAATAAACTCATGCCATTCAATAATTTTTTTCCAGAGTATTTTTTTTTGTCGGCGAGAAGGGACAGCCGACTGTTGCCTTGACTTAAAGGAAAGCTGCTCGACTGTTTCGACAACAACTATAGTATCTCCAGCCAGAAGCATTTTATCTTGCTCCCATTGATGAAGTGATGGGTACCTATTGTTATATAAACGAGCGTGAGTTAGGATTTTGCGCCTGTGATTTTCTATCTCGTGCAGGCGACTAGAACTGCACCAGGGGTTTTTCGGGTCTATCTGTAACTTCCTAACTTGTAACCATTGCCCATCTAGGTTGAAATAGCCTAGTGTATCATCGTCTAAGGCAGCAAGAGCTAAAGCTGGGCTAGATAGTTCCGCAGTATCGAAAGCAATGAAATTACCTAGCTGTTCGCCCAAAAGTTGATTAATATTTTCTCTGTTGGAGCGAATAACCAGCCGCGTGTCGGGGTTTAACTGGCGCACTGCTATAGCAGTTTCTATATTTACCAACTCGTTTGTGGTAGCTATTAATGCTGCTCGGCAATGTTTAATCCTAGCTTGTTTGAGAATACTTATTTGCCGACAGTCTCCAACAATTAGTTCTTCTAAGAATTCTTCTTCTAAGTTAGGAATTTCCCAGTTCCGAGGCGGTGTTTTTTCAATACCAACTGTTCTCACCCCAAACCTATTGAGAGCGGCGACGCAGTGTTGACCTAAACTGCCTAGGCCACACACTACAAAAAAGTCTAATTTTACTTGGGAACTGTTAGCCATCGGCAAAATATATTTTTACCTTAAAGAAAGTATAGTTTTAAATGGAAATGATTGACAATTTCGTTAAAATCATTGGCTTTCAAGCCCTTGCCAACGGCTGTTAGTTCCCACTCATCATTGTTGCAATGAACTTCAGCCATAATCATACCAGTCATGCCCTGATAATCTTTACCTGAGAGGTTATATCGAGC
>JBFRWL010000578.1:0-5671 GCA_051439565.1 Prochloraceae cyanobacterium | reverse complement strand
ACCTCAGTGATGCCAACCTCAACTGTACCCTACTCAGTGGAGCTAACCTTAGCGATGCCAACCTCAGCCGAGCCTTATTATTTTTTATAAATTTACGAGAAGTTCTAAATCTCGAACCGCTTCAACTAAAGGCTAAACCCTCGCCTTTTTTATGTAATGTTGCACTTCCTTCTTATTCTCAGCAACCAAATGTGAATCCCAATCGCGCCTGCGATCTTCTTCCCCAACTTTTGAGCATTCGCTATAATATTTCACTTGAAGAGGCTCAATGGATAGTCGATGAAGCTCGACAACACCAATGGGACTAATCATAACTGGCACAATTGGCTCAGTTACTGTTCGCCTCTTTAGAATAGGTGACCTGCCAGTCAACCGAGTCAAGGGGTATCGCCTTTCTTATCTATAGGATCGCGCTCATCGAGGGAGCTAGAGTCGCACCAAAAAGACCGCGCTCCGTCTGAGCTCAAATGCCCATTAGTGCCTGGGCGAGTCCGATGAAGAGAGGTATGCCTATGGCAAGGGCAACTGGCGTGCCGACGGCTGTGGACGAACCGATGTAAGCAGAGGGGTTGGCAGAAGGAATACCAGCTCGTAAAGTGGGTGGCCCTGAGATGTCCGAACTGGAGGCTGCGATAACGGCTAAAATCACGACTCCTCCAAGACTGAATCCCGTGATTAGGTGAGCAATCATGCCAAGACCGAAGGCAATTAAACCATGAAGTAGCGGAGCTACAAAAGCATATAGAGCGTACCACTGACCCACCTTCCGCAACTCACCAAGCCTTGCGGTTGCTTCCATACCCATTACTAGCATCAATATTGAAAGTAGACCTCGAAAGAGGGGATCGAAGAAGCTTTCATAGACGCTTTCTGGTTGAGTTAATATGCCTAGGGCAAGACCAAGGAGCAGAGCTGATAGGGCAGAACCCTGTAGGCTTTCCTGGATGATGGGCCAGATTTTGACTCGCTCGGCTGCGGTACTGCTCCCTTTACGGGGATACCTGCGGTTGACACCACTCTGCATAACAGGATAATCGCTTTCGGTAATGCTCTGTATGTCGGGGTATCCGTTTGAGGCAATACTTTGTATGTCAGGATATCTGCCTGCGGTAACGCTTTCCTTACCGAGATACTCTTGCTTGCTGATGTTATCCTGTTTGCTACGCTGCTTACTAGTATAAATACTTGCCAAGACGATCGCCGTTACGAGGGCGGGGATATCCATGAAGGGATAAAGTGCAGCAGCCCAGGGTTCGTATTGGATGCTTTCGGTTTCCAATAGGGTTAGGGCAGCAGCTAGGGTAGAGCCACTTACCGCACCGAACAAGCCCGCAGTGGCAATGGCATCGACAACTTTGACTTTGGGCATTTTAGCCAAGGTGTAACGCCCAATGAACACGATCAGTATTCCTATTATTACAGCGAACACTGCGGGTAAGAGCATCTGGGCCAGATTGGCATTGCGGATTGCAATACCTCCACTCAGACCAACTTTGATGAGCAGCATGAAGACGATGAACTTGTAGATCGCATCGGGAATTTGCAGTCTGCTATTGACGGCAGCAACAACCATACCACCAATCAGAAAACCGAGTGTAGGGGACTGTAATTTATCTAGGAAAAGCGTCAAGAAATTGGACAAAAAATCCACTTTGTAATTCCTCTTTTATTAATTAATTTTTTTATTAGCTGGGTAAAAAACCTAACCAAATCCTAAGAATTTAAAACGTGTGAATAGATCAAATTGATAATCTGGGTCTATAACTTAAGACAGAATCATATCTGAATACGGACAATGCTCAATCTATCCCAAGAGGTATAGAACTAGCAGGTTCGGCACTTAGGTTCCCTTCAGAACTCATTTCTGAGGTTGGTAAAAGGTTTGTTGTAGGGTCGGTATTGGTTGAAAACCTATGGGACGCGCTATGGAGTGCAGACCAGACAATAGCAGCTAGAAGACCCACCCCGATGCCCCAACCGAACGCCTAAATATGAGAAGGCTCTAGAGTAAACCGCAGGTGGCGATCGCTATCGTATACATGGATAGCCCACCCTTAGTCTATAGATAAGTTAAATTCAAATTTAGTGACTTCAGACATCATTCCAAGAATAATTTTCAGAGTTTTTACTGATTGAATAGATTCTCAAAAGCCAAACAGCCGTCGATTAGTCGCAATCAATAGCTATTGAAAAAAAACTATGATTTTTGTTTTTCCATAGCTTTTAGATTATGTACATATAATACATTAATTTAAACTTTTGGGTTTATTTTTTAGATAAGTATTTTTTATATAAGATTAATTTTTACTTTATGTTTTTCTGGATTGAGCAAACATAGGAGAAATTGTGGTGATGGAATAGACTTTTACTTTACTTATTAGCCTTCCGCCTAAACTCCCAAGGAGGTTGATGATTCCCGTTCCAGACTCCTAAACCTTCCTCTTTTGTCGATCTGAGAGTAAACAGCCAATCCTAAGCCAATAAATAAGATTATGCCGTTAAGTAAGGTTTTAAATTTCATTAATAGATCGAGGAAGAAAAAGAGCAGTAATCTTACTTTTCCCGCTCAGAGTTGTTTTAACTCTATGGGTTCGTGCTAGAGTTTTTGCGTGGATATAAACGAGCTTTCAAAAAATGCGCACAGCTTCGCGGATCTCTTCGAGATCGCCAATGAAGTCTACTATCCAACAACAAGGGTTGGGTAGGCTGGAGAAACTCCAGCACCCCTGGAGTTCAATTCAACAAACCAGAGCGTTTTGTTGAACTATGAACAATAATGTCTTAACCCGCGCCGAAACCGATCGAGAGCTTGTCTATGTCTGGTTGGGAGATAAGAGTAGAACTACTCAGGTTAGTTACAGCAGTATTGTTACGGGATTCTTTTCTTTCATTAATAAACCTCTGGGTGAGGTGCAGATTGAAGATTTACAATTGTGGCATAGAAGATTACAGATAACCGATAAACCTTCTACGGTAGCCAATAAAATCAGGGCGATTAAATCTCTGTTTAGCTACGCCGTAAAGGTAGGTTATTTAGAAGTTAATATCGGCAGCTTCATTAAATGCCCTAGAGTCAAAGAAAAGTTAGCGGGAAGAATATTATCTGAGTCGGATTGTCTGAAATTGATTGAGGCTACTAAGAGTCATCGCGATCGCGCTTTATTGTGTCTGATGTATGGCTGTGGTTTGCGGGTAAGTGAAGTATGTAGTTTGACCTGGGGTGACTTACAACAGTTTCGAGAAGGGGGTAAGTGTACCGTGTTTGGTAAAGGTAGTAAAACCCGCGTGGTACTCGTTCCTGCTTCTGTCTGGCAACTGTTGATGAAGCTGCCGAGAATTATTGAAGCTGTGTTTGTCTCTCGTACTGGTAGACCTTTAGAAAGGACGATGGTGTACAAGATTGTCAAAGATTGTGCTAAACGGGCTGGTGTATCCGAGAAAGCCTCCTGTCACTGGTTGAGACATTCCCATGCTTCTCATGCGATCGAGAGTGGTTGTAATCTGAGATTGTTACAGCAATCTCTCGGTCATAGTAAATTAGAGACGACAGAACGTTATCTGCACATCAATCCTGATAGTGGTTCTAGCCAGTTTATTAATATTTGATGGCTGTTACTTCACGGGTAGTGGCTAGCCAGCCCAAAAAAATTCTAAGATTGAATTGAGAAGGGGCAGCCAAAGCATAAATAGCTGCTATCTGATCTACCTCACTTTCTTCTTAGGAGTACTGGGGGTGAAGGAGATGACACAACTGACAATGCGAGAACGTCGAGAATTACTTCACCATTATTTGCAAGAGTTGTCTAGTGGCATAACCAATTATTCCATTAGTGACTGGGCAGTTAATCACCTGCTGTTAGAGCTAATTAAACTTGGCTCTAAAGATCAGTCGGTATTTGAGGTGGTCAACAACCCCTCGCTTCCTAGGCTGCCATTATCCGTGAAGCTGCTCGAATCAGAACTGGAACAGTCAAACGTATTCACTGAATGATGTGTACTCCGCGCGTTGCTCGCTCTGGATTAGTAAGATTTACCAAGTCGCTCTTTTTGAACAATAGACAGTCTATTAATAGACAGTTGCGGAGATTTTTGGCTTCAAAAGTTGACGACAAAAATCAAGATTATAAGTAAACTTATGTATCATTTGACCATCCTTAAAAGAGAAAGTGATAGATTAATAATTGAAGTCTAAAAAGCTTCCCTGACAGAGATTACAGGTTTGTTCACATTCAATTAAGGAGGTTAAACAATCTGTTTTATCTAATATCTGTCTCGTTAAATAACAACGTTAACACTCAACTAAAAAGCTGATATTTTCTCAATTGGAAATAAGGGAGATAGCCTACTGGATAATTGTATTCGGTGCAACTCCAAATTGAGTTAATTAAAAGAGGAAATCTCTCAGTGAGTCTAGCTTGGGTGTTGTTGTTTTAGAGAAATATTCAGTTATTTGTAGCCTTTTTTTGCTTGATAATCAGGGCAGCTATCCCCACTGTATCCATAGGTAACATTGAAGCTACACCGTTGAGGAATTTTTTCATAAGCCAAGTAGTTAATAGATAACTCTAGTTTGGCTCTTTTGGTCTGAGTTGGGCGCAATAAGAGATTTGTGCTTTCTACGATTGCTCACTATTGAAAAAACAGTTTATCAGTGACTATATTGCTAAAGTGAGTTACTAAACTCATACTCACACTTTCCTCAAAGTATTTTGAGAAACTGATAAAATTATGAAGATGCAAAAGATCCAGCCAAACCATTTCACTTTGTCTCAACAATTCTCGCAGACGTTCGGCTAACTTCCGCAGACAGCAACAAGAAAGAAATTCAGATTAACCCAGGTACTGAAAAAACTCGATTTTTTATCTCCGTTCAACTACGATGCGATACGGAAGTAACTCCAGGACTCTATGATGATTTTATTTGGCGTTCGTTATCGCTACTGACCAGTGAATATGAATATTATGCGTCGTTTGGGTTCGACTATGAAGATTTGTCAAGTAAATAAATCAGCGCGCCCTACTTCCCACCCCTCAGAATAGTTTGTAGACAGACGAGTTAGCGATTCTCTTCATCACAGTTCACCAGTATTGGTTATCTGTTTCTGTCTTAGACTATTGGGTGGGTTTTGGGTGCGTCACCTTTCGGTGCAACGAAGTGATCTGAGTTCGAGGGAGGGCGATCTGCCTCCCGCAGCACTACGGGAGCGCGCCGAGAAACATAAGCAAAACTAATCAAATAGATAAGAATTTACTTGTTACAAAGCTTAACAATTAGATTAATATACTTACATACATAAAAATAAATACCAAACCAACGCAATCATAAACACATGACAACCACATTACAACAGACCCAAAGCCAAAGTGCATGGGAAAGATTTTGTGAGTTCATCACCAGCACCAACAACCGGATCTACATCGGTTGGTTCGGCGTACTGATGATTCCTACCCTCCTCGCAGCAACTACTTGTTTCTTAATCGCATTTGTAGCTGCTCCTCCCGTTGACATCGACGGAATCCGCGAACCCGTAGCCGGTTCTTTATTATACGGAAACAACATCATCTCTGGTGCGGTTGTACCTTCTAGTAACGCTATTGGTCTTCACTTCTACCCCATCTGGGAAGCAGCTTCCTTAGATGAGTGGTTGTACAACGGTGGCCCTTACCAACT
>JBFRWL010000577.1:0-6146 GCA_051439565.1 Prochloraceae cyanobacterium | reverse complement strand
CTATTTCCCTAGCCGTCGCTGCCGTACCGGAAGGATTGCCTACCGTAGCTACCACAACTCTAGCCCTGGGCATCAGGAAAATGAGGCAGCATAATGTTCTCATTCGCCGTCTCGATGCCGTAGAAGCCCTAGGATCAGTACAAACTATCTGTCTGGATAAAACGGGAACCCTCACTGCCAACCAAATGTCGGTAGTAGAAATTTATACCGATACCCAAAGAATTGAAGTCACTGACGGGCAATTTTCGCGAGCCGCACAACTCCTCAACCCCTATAATTGTGACGAACTATTAAAGCTGATTCACATTTGTGCTCTGTGCAATGATCGTAAAATCGACGAGCGCAGTAATGGCAAATACGTTCTCACCGGCTCTTCTACAGAAAACGCTTTACTGCAGATGGCAATTACGGCTGGAGTGGACGTAATCGAACTACAAACCAAATATCCTCGCTTAGAAACCAACCATCGCTCCGAAGAACGCAATTTCATGACGACCATTCACGTCATGCACGAATCTCAGAAATTAGTAGCGGTCAAAGGCAATCCTAGCGAAGTCCTAGAACTTTGCAACTCGAAACTCAAAGACGGCGAGAAAATTCCCCTCACCGAGGCAGACAGACAGGCGCTAGAAGTGGAAAACGAGCGCATGGCAGGTAAGGCTCTCAGAGTTTTAGGAACTGCTTTTACCCAGATAAATGATGCAGATGGCAATGCGAACGAGCAAGAAAACTTCATCTGGCTGGGACTGATTGGCATGAGAGACCCGATCAGACGCGGCGTTAAAGAGTTGATGGGATCTTTCCATCAGGCGGGAATTAAAACCGTGATGATCACCGGAGACCAGAGTCCTACTGCCTATGCGATCGGCAAGGAATTAAACTTGAGTCAAGGGGCGCAACTGGAAATTTTAGACTCAACTAACCTAACCGAAATCGACCCCGAAGTAATGAAGGGACTTTGCGATCGAGTCCAGGTTTTTGCCCGTATTAGCCCCGCTTACAAACTGGAAATTGTCCAGGCACTTCAACAAGCGGGGAAAGTAGTGGCAATGACCGGAGATGGCATTAATGATGCTCCGGCTTTAAAAGCCGCAGAAGTAGGTATTGCCATGGGACACACCGGAACCGATGCCGCGCGGGAAGTAGCAGATGTAGTACTCGAAGACGACAACCTAGAAACTATGATTATTGCCGTCAGTCAGGGTCGAACCATCTATAACAACATCAGAAAATCCGTTCATTTTCTCCTATCTACGAATCTGAGCGAGATTATGGTGGTACTTTTGGCCAATGCTGGAGGAATGGGTCAACCCCTCAACGCCATGCAACTACTTTGGCTCAATCTGGTAACAGATATCTTCCCCGGTTTGGCGCTGGCACTAGAACCCCCAGAACCAGACGTTCTCCAAGCCCCGCCGCGCCCTCGTGAAGAAGCAATTATTAAGCCCTCTGACTTCCGGCGGATTACCTTCGAGTCAAGCACGCTTTCCCTGAGTAGTTTGGCTGCTTATGGCTACGGCATTGCCCGCTATGGCATGAGCCCTCAATCTAGTACGATCGCCTTTATGAGCCTGGTTACGGGGCAGTTATTGCACGCTCTCAGTTGCCGATCGGAAAAACCTCTCAGAACTAGTAATTTACCGCCAAATCGTTACTTATCTTTGGCTTTAGGAGGATCTTTGACGCTGCAACTGATGTCGCTGGCGATCCCAGGACTGAGAAATCTCTTGAAGGTGACTCCCATCAATCTCCTTGACGGCGCTGTCATTGGCAGTAGCGCCCTGCTACCGCTGCTCATCAATGAAGGAACTAAGAAAGAATTAAACAAATTACCGCAGGAAAAGAGCGATGAAACAAGACTTCATGTTTACCTCTGAATCCGTTACTGAAGGGCATCCAGACAAACTCTGCGATCAAATTAGCGACGCGATCGTCGATCGCTTTGTGCGACAAGATCCTTTTTCGCGGATCGTTACCGAATGTGCGGTCTCTACAGCGATTGTGTTTATTGCGGCTCGCTTTGAGTCTGATGCGCTGGTAGACTTTACTAAAATTGCTAGACAAGTGATTAAGCAGGTAGGTTACGATCGAGCATCTTTTAGTGCCAAAACTTGCAGCATTGTCACCAGCCTCAAAGAATTGCCGCCCTCGAAATATCGCTATTTTGACGAACAAAAACTCTCAGAACAAGAGATAGAAGAAATTACCGTCAAGAATCAGGCGACCGTGTTTGGCTTTGCTTGCGATCAAACTCCAGCTTTTATGCCTCTACCCATTTGGTTAGCCCACAAACTAGCCAAGAGACTCAGCCAAGTCAGAGTAGATAATATTCTCCCCTATCTCACCCCAGATGGCAAAACTCAAGTAGGAGTTCAATATCGCGATCGCCGACCCGAACGCATCCACAGCATTACCGTCATCGCCAGTCAAAATCCCTCTTCTAATGGTGATAGTCCAGATTTAAAACAACTTCAGCAAGATATTCGCGAAACAGTTATTAATCCAGTATTTGAGGATGAGAACATCAAACCAGACGACACAACCAGAATATTTATTAACCCAGATGGACCTCTGATCCTCGGCGGTCCCGCTGTCCATTCGGGGGTTACGGGTCGGAAAAACGCGATCGATACCTACGGCGAATATTCCCGACACAGCGGCGCAGCCCTCAGTGGCAAAGATCCCACGCGGATCGATCGAGTGGGGGCTTATGCTGCTCGTTATGCAGCCAAAAATGTAGTTGCCGCTGGGTTAGCCGATGAATGTGAGGTGCAGCTTAGTTATTCTATCGGACTTGCTCGACCAGTTAGCATTCAGGTAGAAACTTTTGGGACAGGCAAAATTCCCGACCAAGACATTAAAGTACTGCTACAGAAGTATTTTGATTTCCGCTTAGCGGGGATCGTCAGACAATTTAATCTGAGATTTTTACCGGCACTAATCAAAGGAGGGTTCTATAAAAAGTTAGCAGTTTACGGTCACGTGGGCAGAACAGATATCGGATTAGTGCCTTGGGAAGAAACGGACAAGGTTTCGGTTTTACAGGAGTTGGTCAGCTCTAGGGGATAATAACATTAATTCCACTCAAAGATATCAACCATATCAGTATGTAGGCAATTCTGATGAGAATTCCAATCATTTTTATTATCCTAATTGTTGTCTTGCTCACTGGTTGCTCCAATCCACACGACAAGGATTTTGAAATTTACCTCGATCGAAGTTTCAACCACCTTGATAGGCAGCAGCAGCTAAGTCAAATTGACATCGAAGAACGAAATCTGTTTTTTGAAACCGAATATGGAATGGACATGGCTAAAAAAATAGCTGAAAAAGATTGTCAAATGCTCGCCAAAAAAATCAGTGTCCTACAAAGAAATCAACAAAAGATCGATTATCTACAAGACAAAGGTATATATAGTGCCAAAGAAATCAACCATATTCAGAATATAGATAGGGCAATTTATCTAGCTGCTAAATTAGCTTATTGTCCTAAATATATTCAAAAAAGACTAGACATATATGATACCCTAAAAAAAGATAATTTTTAAACTAGCAAGGGAGTCTTTTAACTAGCTATGGAGAATTAACAGGTAGCTCTTAGTCTCAATCAATCCCGATCAACTGGTATAGATTATGAAACCGCTTTACATTTTACTACCATAGTTAATGCTGAGCAAACTCAATAAATTTATCCTACCAGATCCATCAAATTCCCCTCAGATCGGCTATAGTTGATAATAATAAGTCAACAGAGTAAATGCCTTTCTCTAGTTGAATTTCCTTAATGACAAAGTACAGATATAAAGTTATAGTCTATTTAGAAGCTAAGGTAGTGTGCTAAGATAGGCAGAGGTAATAGGTATGCTTACAGTTCTGGTTGTAGATGACAGTCATGCTTCGAGGGAGATATACTCAGGTATTCTCAAAAGTCATTCCATTAACGTAATTGAAGCAGCCAACGGTGTAGAAGCAAAGCAGCGCATTGAGGAAAATAATCCCGATGTCTTGATTACCGATGTAGTTATGCCTGAGATGAATGGCTACGAGTTGTGTCGCTGGATTAAAAATAACCCTTCTACACAAAAAATTCCTGTGTTAGTTTGCTCTACAAAAAATGAGGAATTTGACCGTTACTGGGGAATGAAACAAGGAGCAGATGCTTATATGACTAAACCTTTTGCCCCACCAGAATTGCTGAAGACTATTAAAGAATTGTTCCAAAATAGTAAGGCAAGCTCTTGAGGTTTTATACACAAAGGTAAGACAATTATAAACACCACGAATATTGATGAATTCAATTGCATCCTAGCAAGAAGTATACTAAGAAAAGTTGCGGGGATGCAATAAATTATTTATTATACTAATTAAATTATAATTCCTCTTTGCTAAAAAAACATACTAGAGTGCTTGTTGACAAGGAGCTCCCCAAATCTCTATTACTTTCATGAGTTCTTGAGGCTTATGGATTAAAAAATCAGGTTGATACTGCGCTAAGACTGAAGGAGAATTAAACCCCCAACTTACAGCAATTACTTTAACCTTGCTTTTCTTGGCAGCTTTTATATCTCTAGTTTCATCTCCGACATAAATTACTTGTTCTGTAGTTAAATGATTTTGCTTAAGAAATTGATTAATTACTTTATGCTTGCCAAAAATGGTTGTTCCTGAAAAAATAAAATCAAATAAAGATAGCAGATTATTAGCTTTGAGAAAAGCGACTACATTAGCTTCAATATTAGAAGTAATAATTCCTAGTTGATATCCTTGCTTTTTTAATTGATATAGAACTTCATCTATTCCTAAAATTGGGTTAAGTTGGATAATTTCTTTAGTCAATTCTTCTTTCAGTCTTCTTAACAAAAAAGGGAGCGTAAAAATAGAAATTTCCGATTGTTTAATAATCTCTCTAGAACTTAACTGTTTAAGTTGCGCTAACTCAGTCTTATTGACTGGTTTGTAACCGAATTCTCCTGACAAACGATTAGCAATTGCCAAGATTGCATCGTATGTATCAGCAATAGTGCCATCAAAATCGAAAACTATTACTGTTGTCGCCATTATAATTTTTAATGTAAATTAACTACTCATTAAGATTAGCACGAGCATTGCGACGCAACATTTCTGGTTTAATCCTGCGTAAAGCTGAAGCAGGAAAGTTACGATTCCAATCTTGTGGAGATATTTCTGCTAATTCTTTTAGTTTAGGCGCGATATTCCCCGGATAAGGCTGAAAATCAACAATATTAGTTTCCTTAGCAAAGCGCTCATTCCAGGGACAAACATCCTGGCAAATATCGCAACCTGCTACCCAACCTTCTAAATGAGAGGCGATCGCCTGGGGTAATTGCTCGGCACGATTCTCGATCGTATGATAAGCAATACAATGATTGGCATCGACGACAAAAGGCTTGACGATCGCGCCAGTAGGACAAGCATCTAGACAACGAGTACAGGTGCCACAATGTTCCGTATGCGGTCGATCGGGAGTTAAATCTAGATTGGTTAATACTTCTCCTAAAAATACCCAACTACCATACTCTCTAGTAATCACATTACTATTTTTAGCAATCCAACCAATTCCCGATCGTTGCGCCCAAACTTTATCTTGCACTGGGCCTGTATCTGCATAGTAACGTGCTTTAATTCCCTCTGGCAGTACTTGTACTTGTAACCAATTAGCTAGTGCTTTAAGCTTTTTATGCATTACCTTGTGATAATCTCTTCCCCAGCCGTAGCGAGAAATTTTGCCATATTCCTTAGCGGCGGGATGTTGGTGGGAAGTATAGTAGTTAAGAGCAACGCAGATAACTGATCGCACTTCTGGCATACAGGCGCGGATATCGAACCGTTTTGGGTTTGCCATCCACGCCATATCTGCATGGTATCCGAGGGCTAACCATGCCTGAAGCTGTGGAACTGCTGTATCTTCAGTCTGGACATCTACTGTTGCAATTCCTACCTTGTGAAACCCTAAAGATAGAGCTTTTTCTTTTACTTGAAGGCTAGTAACTGACACCTATTCTTATTCCATCACAGGTATACTTCACGGGGGTTGAGAACCGCTATCCAGTTATCAATTATTCTAGCTCCCCTACTCCGTTAATAAGTAGGTCGGTCAAATTAATTATCAAATGGTTGAGAGAGGG
>JBFRWL010000576.1:0-3181 GCA_051439565.1 Prochloraceae cyanobacterium | reverse complement strand
CGCACGCACGGATCGAACAGAGAGGTGCGGAGCATAATAGCTCCCATCGACTCTAACTAAGCTGCGTCCGTTTTAACGACTGGCAAGGGAGCGAAACAGGAGTTTTAACTCCATGTATCCTACTTACCTTTCTGATTCTCAATATATCTTCTAACCGTTTCAGTTGAAGCATTACCAGTCCTAAAGGATACACCTTCGGATATAGTCGCAACGAAATAACTGGGAGTCCACAAGGTAGGTAGTTTAAGTAATTCAGGAAATTCTTTTCTTAGATGGTGCGATGCTCTACCTTTGATTCTTTTGATAATCACAGAGGGAGCAAAGGTAGGATCGGTGTTGAGAAAAAGATGAACATGGTCGGGCATTATTTCTAGTGCTATCAATCTCCAATTATTTTCTGTACATAGCTCAAAGATAATACCTTGTAAGCGATGAGCTATTTCTCCTGTCAAGACTTTCTTTCTACGTTTAGGACAAAAGACGAAATGATAATTGATAATTGTTACTGAGTGGGGATTGCGCCTATACTCATCAGGTTCTTTCTTCATAATACTTTTATATATAAATGTTTATAAGTTATGTATAATCATAATATCAAATATACAAAAATATCATTATGTATGGTTGTCAACAGCAACTAATTTATACAGATGACAGTACAAAGGCAGTATTAGAGTTTATTTGTTCTGAAGCAAATAAATTAACTAATTGTGCTATTTATTACTGCCGTCAAATGTATTTTAAAGCTCAGTGCGATTCGTTGAAGCTGCGAAGCTCTAGAAACTAGAGAAGTACAGGCTTCCAGAGGAGGGCGGAGAGAAAACCGCAAGTACTCTGAACTGATAAGTCGGATGTGGGTTTAAGTCCCACCATCTAGGAGATAGATGACTCCTTACCTGGCACTGGCGAGTAAGCTCGGAATCTTACAGACCAAAGCGTGCAACAGGGCGGAATTAGAGGTAAATCGAAGCAGATAGCCACACTACCGCTAACAGGGAGATGTCATGGGTAAACAGGTTCTAAAAAAAGTGTCTTATGAAAGAGCCATAATCTGAATCACAATATGGACTCCGTTACCGATTATTCTCGCAGCATCCTTGAGCTAATAGCTGCATCTCTGAGAAGGTAACAGGCAAAATGAACCGCCCTAAAACATCAGCCAACACGGTGGTTGGATATGCTGGGGAAACCCCAGCATCCCCCACCGTCAATCTAACTATCGGAACGAATAAAAACTCTGACTCTTGGTTCTGGGCAAAGTCAAAACCCAGATAGGTTAGACGAGTAACGGAAAACCAAGCAGAGGGTAGGACAGACCGTAATTGGTCTGAGGAACTCAGAACACACAAGCTCACGAAGATTATGGTTAGACGCATCGAAAAATTCGACAGTGAATCTTGGAAAAATCTCCCTTGGAAGAAATTCCAAAAAGGCTTATTCCGACTTCAAAAGCGCGTGTGGAAAGCAGTTCGAGCAGGAGATATGCAAAAAGCAAGGTCATTGCAGAAACTAATACTCCGCTCTCAAGCAGCTAGATTTTTAGCAATACGTCAAGTAACACAACTAAATGCGGGTAAGAAAACCGCTGGAATCGACGGAAAAACCGCCCTTACCTTTAAGGAACGGTATGAACTCGAAGAAAAACTAAGACTAAACGCCAACAACTCGAAACATCAAGGATTAAGAGAAATTCCAATCCCGAAAAAGGACGGAACAAAACGTATCCTTAAAGTTCCAACAATTCCTAGCTGCAAGAGGAATGGAAATCAGCAAGCAAAAGACTAAGCTAAGCGCAGCGACAGATGGGTTTGACTTCCTGGGCTGGAACTTCCAAGTTCAGAAAAACGGTAAATTTAGAAGTCGTCCCTCAGTGGATAACTATAAAGCATTCCGCAAGAAGGTCAAAACCATCATCAACTGCTCGAATTATGGTTCGGTGGTCAAAGCTAAAAAACTAGCTCCCATCGTAAGAGGTTGGAGGAATTATCACCGCTACTGCAATATGAATGGGGCTAGAAATAGCCTATATTTCATCCAAAACAGGGCATCCAAGGTGTTTAATAAGGAGAAAAACCAGAATCGCTACTCTAGTAAGAAATTACTAGACCAAGCATTTCCAAAAGTACCCTACTCCGAAAATAAATTTGTCAATGTAAAAGGGGAGAAATCACCTTATGACGGAGACTTAAACTACTGGAGTGAGCGTAACAGCCAACTCTATGATGGTCAAACCTCAAAAGCCTTAAGACGGCAAAACCATTCATGTGCAACCTGTGGATTAAAGTTCACAAGCAAAGAGAAAGTACATTTGCACCATGCAGATGGAAATCATGATAATTGGAAACGGGACAACCTTTTAGCAATACACCAATCCTGTCACCAATACACCCACATGAGCAAAAGTCACGACTAAGAGTTTCGGAAGCTGGATGAGGGGAAACTTTCACGTCCAGATTTAACAGAGAGGTGCGGAGGGTCATACCTCCCATCGACTCTACCTAGGTTTCCTGTCCTTGGTCATTGGTGTTTTTTCTATATACTTTTTATCAAGATCCCAATTGACGTACTCCCACCGTTAAGCTGACGCTGTAACGGGGGATTCTTGAAGGACGTTAACCCTTACTGGCTGCGTCAAGCAGACCCTAGACACTCGGCTAAAGCCTTCGTGCTTACTTTTAAATCCTATGTTTAAACTACCATTGCAATCTGCGTTAACTAGATGACCATCTTTACTCTTGTACAACCCAAGCTTTACTCTCCTGCCAGAAAACTTTCTCTTGCTAGGATTGTCGGCGTTGTACGCAGGAATATCGTCTCGGTCAATCGCAGATGCTTTGGATGTATAAGATTCTTCTTGCTCAATGTAGTTCAACCCATATCGTTCGCAGAGACTTTCCAGCTTAGAGCGAAGGGTAAAAATTGGGATTTGAACAAAGTTCTGATTATTGCGTTTACCCATATTGCTATTTTGTTTCAGCGTTGGGTTGTATCCCACAATAACCGTCCCAATCTTTCTACTGAGACAGAAATTAATTATGTGCCTCGAAGCTTTATTAAGGTAGTCGTTGACTTGATTTTTACGTCGGTAAGACAGCCATGCTTCTTTTTTGGTCAGGTGCTTGATGCCTTGCTTGTCTTTATGATGAACCAATTTAGCTCGACACTTGTTAAACCATTGGTT
>JBFRWL010000575.1:0-4531 GCA_051439565.1 Prochloraceae cyanobacterium | reverse complement strand
GCCCTGGCTGATTCTGAATGTAAAAACTCGCCAGTTTATGCAGAAGGCATCAAGACGCTAATTGGACTTTTGGCACCCTTAGCCCCTCATATTGCTGAGCAATTATGGCATGAATTGGGTCATCCTGACTCGATCCACGTTCAAACTTGGCCTAAATTAGACCCCTCAGCCTTGGTAGTGGATGAAATTACTCTAGTAATTCAAATTATGGGCAAAACTCGCGGTACCATTCAAGTTCCAGCAAGTGCGGACAAGCAAGCTTTAGAAAACTACGCCCGCGAATCAGAAATTGGCAAGCGCCATCTAGACGGTAAGGAGGTTAAGAAGGTGATTGTAGTACCTGGCAAGTTAGTTAACTTTGTGGTTGCTAAGTAAATTTTGAATTGATGGGTTGAGATAGGACAAGGGGGACAAGGGAGACAAGCGGGAAAAATTACTTACCACACTCCCCACACTCCCCTCTTTCTCAACCAATGCCCTAGATTCTCCTAAGTTGTCGGGTACTATCTACTAAACTTTGAGCAAATTTATCAAAGCGTTGAGACAATTTCTCATCTAAAAGTTTGCCCTCTGAATCAAATGCTTTCCAGGCTTGAGGAATGGCAATTTGTTCGGGAATTACCCAAGCGTGAACCCAACGCATAATTATGCGCAGATTGTTGAGAGCATTGCTATTAGGCTGTCCCCCTAAAACACTGATTAGTCCGGTTACTTTACCGGATAAATGCTCAAAACTCATCAAATCTAAAGCATTCTTGAGGCTACCACTGACACCGCCATGATATTCTGGAGTAGCTAAAATTAAGCCATCTGCTTCTTTAACGGCATTCCTCATTTTCTCTACATCGGGATATTCAGGATATTCATCTCCACCGTCGCAAAATGGTAATTTCATCGATCGCAAATCGAGAATTTCTACCGATGCACCTAAAGCTTCTACTCGCATTGCTGCTAATTTGAGCGCTTGGGCACTATAGGATTCAGAACGTAAGCTACCACCAAGAGCGATGATTTTAACCATAGGTCTACTCAACTAAAAACTCATATAATACAAACTCGTTACGACTACGTATAAACTAGCGAATAAAATCCCTTATTGTCAAGTTTGCTTTGCTTTCTGTTCGGTCAAGTTTCTTTCGGCAACAGGTTCAGCAAAGATTCAGGAAGGACAAGATGTAACGGTAGTCAGCAAGCCGCCGGGAATTTTCAGCCCTCGTTCAAACCATAGGTGCCGCCCAGCAAGGGTAAAAATCACCACATAAATGCAAGCCAGTCCAAAAATGCCGCCACCGCCCAGCTTTTCCCAAGCAAGGGTTATAAACAAAGACATCCCGGCAATCACGACCAGTGCGCCTGAGTAGTAAGCGACGTTGCTGAAATTAAACTGTGGTAAGTTCTTCTTCCGTTCTCGCCATGCTTGCCAGAGTCGTTCAGCCGCTTCCGCATCGATCAGGTTTTCGCTAACGGCCCAGTCCAAGTCCTCTCGCTCGATTTTCATAGTCGTTTCCTTCTTTGGGTTTTGAATTAGTGGCTCAACCCCAGTAATAAATGCTGTTTCTTAGGAGAGGGTTAAACTAAAGCCCTCAAAAGAGATTGCAGTTTGAGTTGAACTTCGGCAAACTCCTTATCGGGGTCAGAACCAGCTACAATGCCAGCACCAGCATAGAGTCGCGCCCGATCGCCTTTGATGGAAGCCGATCGAATCCCGACAATAAACTTACTATTGCCTTGATAGTCTACCCAACCCAGGGGCGCAGCATAAAGCGAGCGATCGAAAGTTTCATAGCGGCGAATCTGTTCGCAGGCAATTTTGCTAGGAACTCCGGCAACGGCTGGGGTAGGATGAAGTTGAGCTACTATATCTAGGGCGCGGACGCGATCGGGTAATGGGGCATAAATTGGCGTCCAGAGGTGTTGAATATTAGATAATTGTAATAGTTGCAGGGGCGATCGCCGAGGTTTCAAGCCCAGTTGGCACAGCCGTTGGATAATAAATTCACTGACTGCTTGATGTTCCCGTCTTTCTTTTTCACTGTCCAGCAGTTTATTGGCAAAACTGACATCCTCAGAAATTGTTTTTCCTCTAGGTGCCGAACCAGCTAAAGCATCTGTAACTAACTGCTGATTTTGAATGCTAATTAAACGTTCTGGACTAGCACCAATAAAATTATTACCCCGACCATTACTAGTAGAAAAAATATAGCAATCAGGATGAGACTGACGCAGATTGTGTAGAGATTCTATTAACTGAAAAGGAAGAGGGGAAATTACATCCAGAACATCAGCAATCACAATTTTACTAAATTCGCGATCGGCGATCGATTTCAATACCGAGGCGACTGTTGATTTAAATTGTTTTGATGTCTCTCGCTCGGACTTTTGATTGATGTTTGCCGAACCATTATTTTTTTCAGTAATTAAATAATACTTTTGCCAATCAATAGTTTTAATTGTATGTCTAATTGTTCTGCCGATTAATTTTAGATTTTCTTTCTTGTCAAAAGCCAAGTTAACAACTAAAATGCAACAATTATTTTTTTTGACTATTTGCAAGCGAGGGAGAAAAATTGTAGCCGCAGGAAAAGGAGAATTAGTCTTGAGGGGGGTTGGGAAAAAAGTAAAACTACATAAAAAATGAGGTCCAGCACCAGGAAGCTGTATGTCGCCTATTCTAATTGTTTGTTTGAGGCAACTTTGGATAAATTTTTGCGATTGGACAAAGCGATCGGAAGATTCTATGCTTAAAGATTTGGTAGTTCCACAGGCAGCGATCGCTTCTTGTTGAGAAGGATTTTCCCAATAAAAGTGCAGGCGATCGGGGGCATCGAGTGCCTGAAGAATAGCTAAAGGGTCAACAGGAGGGATCTTTTGCGATAAACTAAGGATCCTAGTACTCTGCCTTACTGATAATTCTTCCTGACAAGCTAATAAAAAATGATCTAGTTCTCGAACATCTTGAAACAAATTAGTAGAGTAGGGGATAACTGGCAAAGATATCCTAGATTTTGTCATTAGAAAAAAACCTCAGACATGGCGCTAAGTCAACGACAAAAAAATACTCTGTTGTTGCTTGCTACCAAGTTACTTTCAGAGAGATAATCTAACAGAGATAATTACAGACTATGGATGCTGAAGGTAACTAGATACTACCAGTTAACCCCTATACATGGTTGATTATAATTCATTGCCAAAGCATCTATGAGGAAAATTCCTGATGGTCTAAGGTTGCATTTTTTAGCATATCCCCGTTACCCTCTCTCCCAATCTCCGGTGTCCCCAGTTGAGAGTGAGAAGATCGATAAAGAAACAAAAGCAAGCCATCGATCGCCCAATCCCAAGTTGCACTAAAACATCTATCTAAGGAGAGCCTAAATTTCCTTAAAAGCCAATGACTACCAGACTGATACCTGATCCCAAGAGTAAATTATGGCTAGCCGCGATTAAGCCGCCGATGTACAGCGTGGCAATTGTACCAATTACGGTGGGGACAGCGGTAGCTTTTGCCCAAACCAATATCTTCGATCGAGAAATATTTTTCACCTTTTTAGGTGCGGCGATCGCAATTATCGCTTGGCTAAATCTGAGTAATGATGTCTTTGACTCAGAAACTGGGATCGATATCAATAAAGCTCACTCAGTAGTTAATTTAACCGGAAATAAAGCTTTGGTTTTCTGGTTCAGTAATTTATGCTTAGGATTAGGTATCCTGGGGATTATCGCTATTTGTTGGTGGCAGCAAGATTGGACGGTACTGGGATTAATAATACTTAGTTGTGTCTTGGGGTATAGTTATCAAGGGCCTCCGTTTCGCTTCGGCTATCAAGGATTAGGGGAAATTATTTGCTTTATTACCTTTGGTCCTCTAGCGATCGCTGCGGCTTACTACTCTCAAGCTCAAACCTTCTCTGGGGTTGCTTTCGCAGCTTCGATAATTATTGGCATTACTACTTCGATTATTTTGTTTTGCTCCCACTTCCATCAAGTAGAAGACGACCTAGCCGCAGGAAAGCGATCGCCGATCGTTCGCCTGGGTAGTGCTAGAGGTTCCCAAGTTTTAGCCTGGTTTACGGGGAGCATTTTCGCCTTGATAGTTTTGTTTGTCCTCTTAGGATATTTTTCCTGGTGGACATTACTAATTTTTGCCAGCTTACCCTTTGCTTACCAGTTAGTTAAACAGGTTCAGCAATACCACGATCAACCAGAAAAAGTGAGCAATTGTAAATTTATCGCTGTTAATCTCCATTTTGTCAGTGGAATGCTATTGGCATTGGGATTTGTTTTGCCAGAGTTATTGTAGGTTAAACTCTTTGATATTTAGTCAGGGTTAGCCGAAAATGAATGCTAAAGCTTATCCTTCAGCCGTCAAAAAGCATTAATCCTCATAAAGTTAAGTGGGTAGGCGAGTATAAATATTGTTTGTTGTTACCCCTGACCCCAGACCCCTGACCCCTGACCTCACACAAACATTTTATAATTAATTCGACCCACATAACATATAGTCCCAGTCCGTTGAATACAGCAATGTTAAAAA
>JBFRWL010000574.1:0-6279 GCA_051439565.1 Prochloraceae cyanobacterium | reverse complement strand
GTTTAGAAGGATTTATTGATACACTTTTAAACAGTGAAGAATATTTAAGCAATTTCGGCGAGAATATTGTTCCCTACAAAATAAGACGCATCTTACCCCAAAGAACTCAAGGTGAATTGCCTTTTGCCAGAATGCCTCGCTATGGAGCGGATTACCGCAACAAATTGGAAAACTTGGGATATTTTACCCAGAGATTTGATTCTGATTTCTGGACTGGTGTACCTTACTATCCACCTAAGCCAGTATTATCAGCAGCGAAAATCTTGACCATAGCAGGAGCTACTATTTTGGGTCTTGTTAGTGTGGCAGTAGCCCTAGCTGCTTGGGGCTTAATCAGTCTTTAGACTGGTTTACCATACCAATCAAATACTTAAAAATTAACAAGACGTAACAAATAATAGCTCAACGTCATTGTATAAAAGTTATCTGAGGGGTAAATCCTAGCAGGCAAATCCTAAAACGATCTCTAATCAGAGCGTTTTCCTTGGTTTCCCACCCAAGTGTAAAGTTTTCTAAGGTAGCTTAAAAAATGTTATCTTAAGCACCGAAAATTAAGAAAGCTCTAACAAATTCATTAAGGTTGGAAGTCTGCTTCAAAACTAGATTTAGCCATTGGTCAAATCTAGTTAAGTTAAGATTCTTTTTTGAAGTTCAACTAAACTCATTTATATCGAGTAGGAGATTAATTAGATGTTCGACGCATTTACTAGAGTAGTGTCTCAAGCTGACGCTCGTGGTGAGTTCCTCTCCACTTCTCAATTAGATGCTCTGAGTGCAATGGTTGCAGAAAGCAACAAACGTATGGATTCTGTAAACCGTATTACCAGTAATTCTTCCGCAATTGTAACTAACGCTGCTCGCGCTTTATTCGCAGAACAGCCTCAGTTGATTGCTCCTGGTGGTAATGCATACACTAGCCGTCGTAACGCAGCTTGCTTGCGTGATATGGAGATTATCCTACGTTACATCACCTACTCTATCTTTACTGGTGATGCTAGTGTACTAGAAGACCGTTGCCTCAATGGTTTACGTGAAACTTATCTAGCTTTAGGAACTCCTGGTTCTTCTGTAGCTGTTGGTGTTCAAAAAATGAAAGCTGCTGCTTTAGCTATCGTTAACGATCCTACTGGCATCACTCCTGGTGATTGCAGTGCCTTAGCTTCTGAAATCTCTGGCTACTTTGATCGTGCTGCTGCTGCGGTTGCCTAATTCAACCCAGTATCTTGTTGATATCTCAATCAACAAAACGAAAATTTTTTAGGAAAACTTAGAAAAATAGGGAGATACTCGGATCATGAAAACCCCTCTAACTGAAGCTGTATCCGCAGCAGATTCTCAAGGACGTTTCTTAAGCAGCACTGAAATTCAAACTGCTTTTGGTCGTTTTCGTCAAGCTAGTGCTAGTTTAGAGGCTGCTAAAGCTCTAACTGCTAACTCTCAGAACCTGATCAACGGTGCTGCTAACGCTGTGTATAGCAAATATCCTTACACTACTAGCACTCCTGGGCCTAACTTTGCTTCTAGCCCAGAAGGTAAAGCTAAGTGCGCTCGTGACATTGGTTACTATCTCCGCATGGTAACTTACTGTCTAGTAGCTGGTGGCACTGGTCCTATGGATGAGTATTTAGTAGCTGGTTTAGATGAAATCAACCGTGCTTACGAATTATCTCCTAGCTGGTACATTGAAGCTCTCAAGTACATCAAAGCTAACCACGGTCTCAGAGGTGACCCTGCTGTTGAAGCTAATTCTTACTTAGATTACGCAATCAATGCTCTTAGCTAGTAGCTAAACTAAAATTTGTCTCTGAACTCTGGTTAATCTATTGTTGATTTACGAGAGCTAAGAGCAAGACATTTAACTCTCAAATGCACTACCCAGAAAGGTATGCGGATGCCGGCAACAGGCTAGTATTTGTTTACTTTTCTGGGTATTGTTGTCTTAAAACATTTATCATTTGTCATTGATCATTTAGCATTTACTATTTATCAATGTTTAATATCTAATGTTCAATGTAAAGAGTTGCAGATAGTAAACACCAATCTAGCTTGTCTAGTTTTGGGTAGGTTTTATAAAGCAGGAATAAAGGATGAGGAATGAGGAACAAAGTTTACACTCTACTGATGATGCAGAACAATTAACAGTAGAAAAAGCGATCGCAAATCTGAATCAAAAAGAGGATTTAGGTTCAAGATACTATGCTGCTTGGTGGTTGGGAAAATTTAGAGTCAAAGAGGAAAAAGCCATTGAAGCTTTACTCGTAGCTTTAGAAGATGAATCGGACCGCGCTCCTGATGGGGGTTATCCTTTGCGCCGTAATTCTGCTAGGGCTTTAGGGAAGTTGGGAGATAAAAGAGCCGTACCAGCTCTAATTCGCTGTTTGCAGTTTCCTGATTTTTATGTGAGGGAAGCAGCAGCACAAGCTTTAGAAAATTTGGCAGATACTAGTTGTGTTCCCTATCTGATGCAATTGCTAAAAGGAGGAGTAGAAAAAGCCCAGTTTGTCCCAGGAAAACCCCATTTAGTGCAACCCTACGAAGCTGTAATCGAAGCTTTGGGAACTTTAGGGGCAACAGAAGCCACAGAATTGATTAAGCCTTTTATTAAACATCCAGTGGATAAGGTAAGATATGCTGCTGCTAGAGCTATGTATCAATTGACCCAAGCAGCAAAATATGGAGATTTACTAATTCAAGCTTTGTCTGGAGATGATCTACAATTACGTCGCTCTGCTTTAATGGATTTGGCAGCAGTGGGTTATTTACCAGCAGGAGAAGCGATCGCAGAAACTTTAGCGGAAAATAGCATGAAGTTGATCGCTCTCAAGGGTTTGTTAGAAAAAAATTTAGTAACGAATCCCACAGAACACTTATCAAAAGACAGTATTAAATTGATGCAGTTGATGGATTCATTACTATAATTGATAGCTATAAGTAGTTCAACTTATAGCTTGCTGGAATTTATTGGGCTGGCGGTTTTTACCAAGATTTAAAGAAAATATTGCGGATTTTTGCTAATTGGGATTCATAAATTTCTTCTACCTTTGGTTTAAGAAACTAAGTTGCTTGAAACCCATCTTTAGCACTTCAAAATGTAGCATTAAGTTAATCGCAAAAAATGAGCAGTTAATCTTAACTTATATTTGAGCAGAATAATTAATTTGAGAGGAGTTCGCGAATGATATGATTTTGTTGGCAAAAGTGTTACAACTCTTCCTATATGAGTATGACACTTTCGAGAATAGGCTTTTAGCTGACTGAACTCAAATAACAGATTGTCATTAGGGATAAAAGGCTATGAGCTTGTCCAGATAAAGCTTTCACGAGTTTTAAATAGATGATTATGAATAATCCAGGTTAGTCCTTTGCTCTATCTGGATTACAGCTTTGGTCGCTCCGTCCCGATAGCCTCTTGATCACTGGCTTTTCGTCTATAAACTTACGTGAACCTCCGATTAAGAAGCACTTCAGACCCCACTTAATCTGTTCAGCCACATGGACAATCAACCAGTCTAGGCATGGAGAAACTTCTCGGTCTGGTTCGTAGCCATACTCAATCAGCAGTTCTCCCAGCATCCGCTCTACTGTCCAAATTTCTCTTGGTTGGAGTTGCTCTCGGTATATTCCCGCCCTCTCTAAGGTTAGCGGCTTGAGAGTTAGATCTTTCCACTCTGCTTCTGCATTTACATAGCCCCGCTCTTTTCGCTCGTAAAAGCGTAGCATTCTCGACTCAAATTCTTCTCCGAGAAAGACACATATCCTTCTCAACTCTTGCTCAGGCTGCGCCACCAGTAATTCGTACTGCACTCCAAGAAACTGCTTCAGACCTAGATGCTGTTCCCTCTCCTTAAGCTCCCCCAGAACCTGACGACAGTACATGGCAGCAGGCATCGCCGATTTAGCTGTCCACCAGTGTTGATTCTTGAGAGAAACAACGACATCACGTGGGTCTCGGTAGATATGAATAAACTTAGCTTTTGGGAATAACTCCAGGATCCGACCAACTTTTCGCCAATTGCCAATTGTTTTCTCTCCAATCTTGACCTTGCCACTCCCCGCTGACAGTTGGCAAAGCAGCCATAAAAAAATCGACCGCGCCGAGCGCATACCTCCCCGCACTGCCTCACAGAAAACCTCACTGTTTATTTCCAGCGCTGGCCACCACCAGTATTGGGTGCAATAGCGGAGATACTCATTGACCTCTGTGTCTGACAGGGGATCGCTGAAATGAATTGCTGGCTCCAAATTCGTGAAGAACCCAACTTCTAGGGGAACCAAAATTCGGGAGTGTTCAGACAACATCGATTGTAATAGTGTAGTACCACATCTACCAGTACCGATAATGAAAAATAAACCTGATTCTAAAGTTTCCCAATCACTCAGCATGGTGTTTTCCCCATAGCTACTGAGCTAGATTACAAAAAAGGAAGGCTCACGTCTTGAGTGTTAACGGAAGACGTGGGGATGAAAAATTAGTAGTTTTGCTTATGCTTTTATAGTAGCTTAAGAAGATGTTGGTTTTGGAAATTCCTGAGCCCAATCTCTAATCGACAAACCCGACTGTCACTGTTATTTGAGTGGAGGGAAGGGCAAATAAGATTAAGTTTTTATTAATATCCATGTCTAGCGTGAGTCTATTCGGGTATTTTACTGATATTGTTAAATGAGAACTATTGGCTATAACTTAGGATTATTTGAGTAAGATTAATGCCAATAATTTTTTTAAAGTCGTTATCACATCTTACTTAAGAGAGCCAAAAAAATCTATAACCTAAGAAGGTATAGCATTTATTAACTAATGATCTTAAATGAACTGCAAGACTTTGTACTCGATTATCATCGCGTCTCTTTAGCAGAAATGGAATTGCACTTTCATATAGATGGAGACGCACTGAGGCAAATGCTCTCGAAGTTAATTAAAAAAGGGCGGGTACGCAAGGTGGCGATTCCCGATAAATGTCATGGCTGTACTTTCTGCAACTCTGATACTATCGAATTTTATGAGTGGGTAAATGGAAACAATGCCGATCCTCCCCATTTTCCCGAAAAATCTCCGACAAAAGCTCAAAGCATTCATACCCCAGAGGATCAAGCTACCCCCTCACAGTCAACAGGGATCAAATATGCCGTAATTTTGCACAATTATCCAGAAACAGAAGAAGGTATAGACAACTAGGAGCGAAAGGAAATTAATTATGAACTGGTTCTTTAAGCGATCGCCAACTAGAGAAATTCAATTACAGGTTGAGGATCTCCACTGTGAAATGTGCGCTCAAACTGTCAGAGAAGTATTACAAAAAGTTTCAGGAGTTAATAAAGTCAAAGTTAATTTGTCCCAAAAAAGAGTTACAGTGATCTTGCCTGTCCAATCAGAGACTAGTGTCGAGTCTCTAATTCAAGCTTTAGAACCCACAGGATATCAAGCCAAGTCAATTGTTGGAGCTAAAAGCAAATAAGCCTTTTTAAACTTTTATTTACCCCAAGCACATTTTACTTAACCTATAGAGATAGGAGTGAACCATAATCTATGACGGCTACAACTTCAACCGATAATCTCAGTCATCTCTCTACAGAAGATGCAACCACTCAAATTTCCGCATTTTTAAAAGAACATGGAGAGATCGAGATGATTCTCCCAGTAGTAATTGGAGTATTCGTCACCAGCCGATTTCAACTGCGAGGAGCAAATGCTTTGTTAGTTAACCTGTTGATCGCAAGTTTAGGTCGTCAACTCTTTATCCAACTCAAAAAAGAACAACCATCGGCAGTAATCGAGGGCAATAATTCTAATAATTCTAATTCTACTGGGGAAGAGATGGGAGCATCCGAGAGCGATCTCCAAGGCTATACAATTGCTCATGCTGTTCCTGGAAGAGTTCGTTTGAAAATGCCTCAATTAGCAATTGATGCGGATTTTGCCCGTCGTTTAAAACAGGCTTTAGATGCCGATGAATATGTCAATCGGGTTCGGATTAATCCTCCAGCAGCTTCGGTCGCGATTAATTATCACAATCAAGGATTGTCTGATTGGGAGTTAGGGTTGCGTTTGATGAATATTGTCAATATCGTGCGACAAGAAAACCAAGTGCCTCAACCAATATCTAACTAGGGCTTGCTGAAAAAGTCACAATTCTTGATGGTGATAGGTGTTAGGGGTACCCCTGTTAAGGTGAGCGTTTGTACTGCTTTTGCTGTTTAAGAAGACGTGCTGTAGACAGATGAGGATGTTTGGGGTCATAAACAGGTTGAATTTTCGATTTTTTGGGGCTCCTGGGAGAAGAA
>JBFRWL010000573.1:0-4212 GCA_051439565.1 Prochloraceae cyanobacterium | reverse complement strand
TATTTGGTACAGCGATCGCTAACGAGATTTCAATGGTTTGAGGGGTCTAATTTTCGGAGGGTTTAACTGGTACGCGAGGGTTAATTTTCTTAGCGTGGTTTCTTGTACAGTTACTACCAAAACCCCTTAGTCTTCGATCGCCTTAAAAAGGGAAATCGATCGAGGGGAAAAGTGCATTCAGATTCATACTTTTTCCCAACTACAAACTGAAGTGTGGAAAGAGAAATAAATATAAAACCCAAACGAGGAGTTAGCTGTTTGTTGTTACCTTCTGACCCCTGACCTCTGACCTCTGAACCCTCTCTCAACCATTTTCTAATAAATTTGACCGACCTACTTATCTGCACTTTCGCTATCCTGATTACAAGGACAAGAATTATGCTAATATCTCTTAGCCACATCTCAAGTTTTTTCAAGTTGCTTACCGCTCTTGTCAGGCTCTCGTTCAGGGGCATCAAAAGGAATCTCGCCAAATGACAATGTCAACTAATGAATTACGTTTGTTTATCGGTCTAACTACCCTAGTATCTTCAAGTCTCTATTTACTCTCAGAGCTAGTCGAGCTGGTTCAAGGTGGCTTGAACCCCCTGCAACTCTATTTGACTTACATCGCCTTCGCCGCTGTTCCCTTTTACATCATTGGTCTTCATGCGCTTCAAAGCTCAAAGGTGGGCTGCGTCAGTCTAATCGGTGCTGTGTGCTACGGCGGAGCATTTATTTTCTTTTCTGGGACAGCTCTCTACGCACTGGTTGACCAGACAAGTGACTATACAACCCTCGTTGAGAAGTTCGGTCTGTTGTATGCTATTCATGGTGGGCTGTTGGTCATTGGGGGAGTGCTGTTCGGGACGGCTGTGTGTCGAGCTGCAGTTCTGCCACGATGGACTGGAATCATGCTCATCATCGGCTCGGTTCTAGCCTTCTTCCTGAACTCTATGCGATTTCCTGAAATCGCTCAGGTCTTAAGTAGTACCATTAGGAACCTCGCTTTCATCGGCATGGCAGTTACTGTTCTCAGACGTGACACCAATTTAAGAAGGTAGATGCGTGATAAGCCACATTACATCTTAGAGAACAATCTAGCGAGTCTTGAGTGCGAACGGATACTAATACCCTGAAGGATTTACGCTACGTTCTGGAGGGGCAGATCAAGACAAGCGAGTAAAAAAAAGGAGCTAACAAAAAAGAAATTTAATCACCTTAAACTTCCTTGGTTCTCAAGATTTAGTTAAAATACTTAGCTATTTCCGCTCTAATCATGAAGTAAAATTTGTCCAAATATCAGATTATTGAAGTAAGTATACAGATAAGAAGCACTCAGCTATTTTCATCTATCTCTGATTTTTTTAATGGTTAATTTTCTTGAATGAATGATTCACAAAATTTACAACATCTTTTAATTATTGAATCTCAAAAGTACAGAAAAATAATTACTCTAGAAGAAAATTCATATTCATTAGGTCGTGCCCCAGAAAATTCTATTATTATTCAGGAAGATCTTAATGTTTCTCGCTATCACGCTAGCTTACTCAAGAAAAAAGATAGTAAAAACAATCAAGATTATTATTGGATAATTGATGGTGATTTAAAAGGAACAGCAAGCACTAATGGCTTATCAATTAATGGACAATTCTGCTCGAAGCACAAACTCAAACATCGAGATAAAATTAACTTTGGAGAGCGGACCCAGGCTAGGTATTACATCTTAGATTCTAGTTCAGTAGAAAAAATATTTCAAATTGAGAAAAAACTCAATCAAGAGAGCTTGCCTTCGGCCAAAACTAGAAATAAAAATTACCAACCAACAATAGTGTCAAATCAAAAATTAAATATTCTCGAAAAAATAGACAGTTTCTGGAAAATTGCTCTCGCTTTGATCTTAATTAGTATTTTTGTCTGATTCCCAGAATTTGACTAATCAAAAAACTTTTTATTGTCAATTCAGTTCATCAAAGAAATTAACCAAACTAGGTCGGTAGCCGTGGTTTCGTGACCTCCAATCAAAAGAGCAATCATTTCGTCGCGCAACTGAGCCTCGGTCATCGGCTGACCGTCTTCGTCGCGAGCAGATAGCAGTGACATCCTCCTAAACCAAACTCTCAAGTTCTGAAGGAACTTTCGCGCTCTAAAGTTAACTTGTCAGCAACAAATTGTCTAGAAGCATTAACTAGGGGAAAAAGAGGTCCCATTTGTTCGCTACCATTAACCCCTAGATCGCTGTGACAAAGATACACTCTCTCCCCGACTCGTCCCAATAGATCTCGTAAAATGCGTTGTAAACGCTGTTGATCTGCGTTAACTTCATCTTCTGGCATCCAAACATCTCCCGACCATTCCCGCAGAAATAAAGGGAACGCAAATAAGGAAGCAGCACCGCCTTTATCCCAAAGACCCGAAGCAGGATCCAGCCAAAATTGCCAGCGATGGAAGCTACGACGGGAACGATATTGGAAAATATTAGCCAAAGTGACAGCACCCCGATCGCTTCTTACACCGAGATAGCGCACCGGACGGGGATTAGCAGTAATTGTGCCGCGACGCAATAATTGGATAAACTGAGCGATAGTAGCGGTTTGAGATTGGTAGGTAGCTTCATTTTGTCTCAGTCGCCGATCGACTTCCCAATAGTGTTGAGCAGTTTCCATGAGTTCTCGCAGTGCTGAGAGTTGATTGAAAGGAAGATTGCTACCATGACTGAAAAAACGCTTAATTGCGCGATCGAGCAGGAAAATAGGATTGGCAAAGTGCTGCTGTTTTTGGCTCGATTTACTCTGCTCTAACCAAGCTACAATTTCGTTATAAGCATTAGTTGCTCGATGACCCAATCGATCCCAGCGGGGGAAAGACTCTACAGCACCTAAGCGCGGTTGCTCTAGATCGGGAATGTAGCAGTAATCTGCTAACAAACCAGCACGAACTGGGTCGATATCTGGTACTAAGCGTCCCTCCCCAGACTCTTCATTTGCCCCTGGTTGGCGACTCAGCACCACTAGCATTTCCGCTACTGCGTCTTTGTCTACTAAGCGTCCCAAACCAGGATAAACTAAAGCTAACAGGGTTAATAATGCCCTAATTGTTGGCGAACTGATTAAAGGACGCTGTTCGTTGAGAGGTTCGACTGGAATTCCTTGATGGGAGAGAATTTCTATTAGAGTGTAACGAGCAATTTCGTCTAAACCTGGAGCAATTACGGCAATATCTTTAGGTTCGACTTCTTTGCTTTGTACTGCCTCGACGATCGCCTCCGCCGTTTTCCGCAACATTTGCGCGCGAGAGATGGTTTGAATTGATTGTATTGAGTCGGACAAACGGACGATATAAGTAGGATCCGATACTAATCTCACTACCGATTCTCCCAACTCTAGTACCAGTCCACCTTGGGGAAGATAATTTAATACTTCTACGCGACAGTGAGATGCTAGACTAGCTAGATAATTCGGATCGGCGTTTAAACCCAATCTGATCTGACCGTCGGGATTGTAGGTAAAGACCCCAAACGCACCTCGATCGAGCAGAAATGCTAATAAATCTCTGGCGATCGCTGGATAATCATCTAAGTCGTCGGCAAATACTGCTTGATAACGAATAGTCAAATGCTGCTGATAAGTAGGATCTGGGAGTAGATAACGCCAGTACAATTCGTAGACGATCCCATAAGTGAGCAATCCTCTTTCTAAGCACCACCTGCGCCATTCAAGTAGCAATTCTCCCATTTTTTGCGTGGTGTTGTGGGATATTTGTTCTTCTTCAGTAGTTTCTAACTTGCCACTGACAGACGAGATTGACAACCACTGGCGCTCGGGCATACCTCGTTCTAAAATTTTAGATATATCCTCTGCTGGAATACCACTCGCTCCAGCTAGCTGTAACAAGTCCAAAGTTTGGCGCACCAGGCGATATTCGCTGCTAATCCCTCCGATATCTTCTCCCTCTAAATGCGATCGCCACAGTTGCGTAGCTAATTCCTGTTCGGTTTCTGGACGCAACTGTAGAGGAAATTGCGCCTTAAGATTTAAGCGCTCAAATAACAAGGGCCAAAATAGCTTAACCTCATCGGCAATAAATCCGAGTGGTGTTTTGCAGACTACAGGATAGCTACCCTCTACTGCCGTTGACAGTTCCTCAACTAAATCCCATTTATTATCGCCATTAGCAGCAAAAACTAACACAGCTGAGGTTAACGGTTGAGGGCGATCGCTTTTTGTTATTTCT
>JBFRWL010000572.1:0-5417 GCA_051439565.1 Prochloraceae cyanobacterium | reverse complement strand
CAACAAAATAGCTAAAGAATTAGTTTCCTGGAAACAAGAACTTTTTTTTCTTAAAGAAACTCATTCCCAGCCTCTTCAACAAACCTTAATGCAGCTCGATAGAGCCATAAAAGATGGGTTTAACAAGACAAGCGCCAAGCAGTTTCCAAGATTCAAGAAGAAAGGACAAAAAGACTCATTTCGTTACCCACAAGGGTTCAAGATAGACCAGCGGAACTCACGGCTTTTCCTCCCTAAAATTGGTTGGGTTAGCTATATAAATAGCCAGGAAATATATGGTATACCAAGAAATATTACCATCGACAAACGAGGCGCTCGCTGGTTTGCTTCCATTCAAGTCGAGTACGTAATACCTGAACCAGCACACCCTTCGCCCACAATTATTGGGGGAGATAGAGGTATAGCCAAATTTTTTACTCTTTCAAATGGCGAGTATTTTGCCCCATTAAATGCTTTTAAGAAGCTATCAAAGAAGCTCGCCAAGCTTCAACGTCAACTTGCCAAGAGAACCAAGTTTTCCAGTAACTCGAAGAAACTAAAATCCCAGATAACCAAACTCCATATTAAGATGGCCAACTCTCGGTTTGATTTTCTTCAAAAACTCAGCACAAACATAGCTAAAAACAACAGCATTGTTGTGTTAGAAGATTTGAAGGTGTCTAACATGAGCGCATCTGCCCAAGGAGATTTGGAGAATCCAGGAAAGAACGTAGCAGCTAAATCAGGGCTGAATCGGTCTATCCTCGATCAAGGCTGGTATGCCTTCGAGATGATGCTCAAATACAAGCTCTCTTGGCTTGGGGGAGAACTTGTACTCATCAACCCTAAAAACACATCGCGAAAATGCCCAGAGTGTGGGCATACAGACCAAGACAACCGCAAAAGCCAAGCAAAATTTAGCTGCCAGAACTGTGGATATTCAGAAAACGCAGATTTTGTGGCAGCCAAAAATATCCTAGCGGCGGGACACGCCGTTTTAGCCTGTGGAGAGGGCTCGTTAGAGCCCTCCGTGAAGCAGGAACCTGCTCAAATGGCTAGCTCAGGCTAGTTAGAATTGGGAATCCTCGTCTATCTGAATAGGCGGGGAGGATGTCAAAAACATAGTGTCAAGATTGAGCAGAATTTAAAAGAAGCCGGATGCCAGGAAGCAGGTCGCTACCCGCACCTTCGCTAGGTAGAAGTAGTAAAGTCTTTTTGTCTTCCTCCGTAAACGGTTAAATATGTTGAACGCGGGGATTATGACTATTAGTATATTGATAGTCTGATCGGAAGAACCGTCGTCACAAGACCTCGCGCCAATTGTACCAATTACTGGGAGTTAGGCAAAAACTTATCTGACAACAGAATATACAAGAATCTGTTCCTTGCCGTTCGCGATTTCCGGCAACTACTGCGAAGTCTACAAATGATTTAGTTCAAAATTCGAATAAATTTAATTAAGGACACTATTGACTTAATTAACAAGATAATCGGTACAGTTATAAGTAGGAATGCAAATAATAACTTTAGATATCAGCACTAGAAGGATTTATTTACCCAGAAAGCAAGAGTTTTATCTGAGAGAATGTAGCGTTTGCAGTCAAATAAATCTAGATATTATCGATGCTGTCCCTATTTGGCAAATTCATCTGAATACTGCGAGGAAACGATGAAGATTTTAATGCTATCTTCCAACTTTCCCTACCCGCCTAGCAACGGGCAAACTCAGATGAGAACGTTTAATTTCTTAAAGTATCTTCAGCATCACCATAAAATAAGCCTAGTCACTCAGCGTTCTCAAGATATTACAGATGTAGAAGTAGAACAGCTCAAGCAATGGGTAGAGGAATTAGTGATTTTTCCGCGCCTAGCAGAGTCTAAAATTGAAGCAGGGCTCTTGGGCAAAGCTAAGCGATTTGGGACATTTGTCCAACAAGGAATACCGCCAAATGTACTGTCTGCCTATTCTCCGGCAATGCAGGAATGGATAGACAAGGCGGTAGCGAGCGAGGAGTTTGAGGCGCTTGTTTGCGAGCATAGTGTCAATGAAATCTATGTGCGTCCTGAATGGTCAGAGCAACTGCGAACGACGATCGACATTCACAGTTCTGTTTATGGCAGTTGCAAACGCCAGTTAGAAACCCATACTTCAGAGTACGATTTGGGCGATCAGATTAATCTACCTTTACTGCGTCGCTACGAGCAGCAGTATTGTTCCAAATTTTCGGCAATTGTTACTGCAACTCATGAAGATCGTAGACAGCTCAAAGCTTTGAACCCCGATGCCAAAATTACAGTCATTCCCAATGGCGTAGATTTAACTTTGTTTCCTAGGCGTACTGCTAATCGAGGGGGACATCGCTTAATGGTGATCGGGGAGATCGAGCGAGCTGACAACATTGATGCCATACGCTTTTTTAGCCTAGAAGTGTTTCCAGAAATTCGCAAACGCTATCCAGAAACAACTCTAGAGTTAGTCAGCGATCGCCCAGCAACCGAGATATCTCAATTGGCAAAAATTCCCGGTATTACTCTCACGGGTAAGATCTCTTCCCTAGTAGATTATTTTCATTGGGCAACAATTTGCGTCCTACCGATACGTACTGGATTTGGACTCAAATCTCAAATCTTGCCAGCGATGGCAGCAGGTATACCAATAGTAGCAAGCGATCGCGCTTTAGAAGATTTGACAGTTGACGGTACTAGCGTACCCTTGAGAGCAATGAGAGCTAATCAGATTGACGAGTATGTCTATGCAATAGGTCGCTTATTTGAAGAACCCAAACTACGAGAAAAACTCTCAGAAAATGGTCGAGCAATGGTAGAAAAGGAATATACTTGGGAGCTAATGGGGAAGCGTTTCGAAAATATTGTTACTGGTAATTGAAGTAAAGGTAATCGCTATTCGCCGTTCTCTGTTGTTGATGGCTTCCTCCTCATCGGCACAAAACGAACGGGGATGGTTCTTTTCTCGAGCAGGCGATCGGCTGTCTTGGTCAGTACGATCATTTCTTGATATCGAGTTCCTACCGGAATGACCATCTTGCCGTTTTCTTTGAGTTGTTCGACCAAAGGTTCGGGGATGTGGTCGGGAGCAGCGGTAACTATAATTGCATCGTAGGGGGCAAATTCTGCCCAGCCAGCGTATCCATCACCAGTCTTGAGTGAGATGTTATCGTAGTCTAGCTCGTTGAGAGTTTGACGAGCTTTTTTTGCTAGTTCTGGGAGGATTTCGATACTGTAAACTTCTTTTGCAAGCTGACTGAGAACAGCAGCTTGATAGCCGGAACCAGTGCCAATTTCCAATACTTTTTCGTCTGAGGTTATTTCGGCAACTTCACTCATATAGGCAACGATATAAGGTTGAGAGATAGTCTGGTCGTAACCTATGGGTAGAGGCGAATCGGCGTAAGCTAAATGAGCAACAGACGGGTCAACGAATCGGTGACGGGGAATTTGAGACATGGCTGCTAAGACTGCCTTGTTTTTTATCCCCCTTGCGCGAAGCTGTCGAGCGATCATTTGCTGTCTAGCAACAGCAAATTTCTCAGCACTATTGTTTAGTTTCTCTGGCTGAGTGGAAGTTAAATTGTGACTTGGAACTCCACAGCCTGACAAGTACAGCAACTCCAGACCTACAAGCAACAACGCGATCGAGCTTTTTACTAATAATCTATATAGAGGGACATTTAGGGTTTGCATTAGCCAACCTTGATCGCAATTTTACCTTTAGCGTGTTCCTCTTCGCTATATCTATGGGCAACTGCTACCTCTGATAGAGGATAGGCGCGATCGATAACTGATTTAATTTTACCTGCTTCGATCGCATCCTTCAGGTAAGCCAGATCCTTACCACTAGCTTGAGC
Organism: Prochloraceae cyanobacterium; assembly: GCA_051439565.1. Lineage (GTDB taxonomy): Bacteria > Cyanobacteriota > Cyanobacteriia > Cyanobacteriales > JBFRWL01 > JBFRWL01. The sequence continues at coordinate 1,572 of JBFRWL010000572.1, read as the reverse complement.
AAAAAATAATTTAGCTTTTTTGCCACCACTAAAAAGCGTGAGAAAACCTTGCAGTATAATATCAAGACTGGGTAGCAGTGTGATGTAAATTCCTTGGCGAACTAAATTATTTTTGCACTCAGAAAAGGAGCGCTTGCTAACCGCGTCGAAAATAATATCGTACTCGATCGTATCCTTGGTAAAGTCTTGTTGGGTATAGTCAATAACTCGATCTGCACCTAAACTTTTGACTAATTCAACATTGTTACTACTGCAAACAGCAGTTACTTCCGCCTCGTATGCCTTAGCTATTTGCACTGCAAAGGTACCTACCCCGCCCGATGCACCGTTAATTAGTACTTTTTGACCTTTTTTAATCTCGCCCTTGTCTCGCAAGGCTTGTAGAGCAGTGCTAGCGGCTAGGGGAACAGCGGCAGCTTGTTCGTAAGTCATGTTACTGGGTTTGAGACAAGCAACTCGTTCTGAAACTGCTGCATATTCGGCATAAGCACCGCCAGATATACCATCTAGATAGGCGTAGACAGCATCTCCCTTCTGAAAACCCGTTACTTGTTCGCCGACTTCTACGACTTCTCCCGCAACGTCAAAACCCAAGACTATTGGAAATTTATTTCCCGTTAAGACTCTCAGCATTCCCTGTCTAATTTTCCAATCAATAGGATTGACACTGCTAGCAAAAACCTTAACTAGTAATTGGTTGCTTTTAATTTGAGGTTGTTCTAACTCTATATACTGCAATACATCAGCAGCACCGTACTTATTAATCGCGATCGCTTTCATAATTTCACCTCCAGCAATCGTCTTCTTCGATCATGGTAAACGCGTTTGGGAAACCCCGCACCTTTAGGTCGGGGAGGAACAACAGAAGCCGACTTGAGTCGGCAGTCAATATTGATTTTGGTTACTGGATGAGTTAGAGTATCTCTATGACTCAGACCATTACTGTATCCTGTAAGCTTCAAGTACCACCAAAAATTCAACCAGATATCGATAAAACTCTGGTCAAATTTGCTGATGCTTGTAACCGCATACTTGATACAGCTTTGATGGAAAATGAAAAGAATACAACCAAGTTGCATCACTTGGTTTACAAACCAGTTAAAGATGCTACTGGTTTGAAAGCTAACCACGTCTGTCAAGCTATTCGTAGAGTTGTAGGCAACCTTAAAGCTACTTACAAGCTGAAAAAGTTTAGACCAACTAGCATTAGTCTCGACGTTCGCACCTTTAGATACGAACCAGAAACCGAAATAGTTGGTATTACTTTGATTACTGGGAGAAAGAAATTTAAACTCTCGATCGGTAAATATCAAAGAGGTTTGCTTAAAGGTATGATTCCTACGGCGGCGACTTTGGTTAAACGCCAAAATGGGGATTATTACATCCAGATCTGCGTTAATATTCCGACTCAGCCACCAAATAAAACACCTAAGACTATTGGTGTAGACCTCGGTCGTCGCAGTATTGCCGCTACATCTACGGGTAAAACCTGGTGCGGAGAACAGATTAATCAGGTTAGGGACAGATATAGTCGAGTCAGAGCCAATCTCCAGTCTAAACGCACTAAGTCGG
>JBFRWL010000571.1:0-13273 GCA_051439565.1 Prochloraceae cyanobacterium | reverse complement strand
CCCATAAGCTAGAGAGGCAGCGGTAGGTTCGTTAATAATCCGCAGCACTTCCACACCAGCAATTTTGCCAGCATCTTTAGTAGCTTGACGTTGGGAATCGTTAAAGTATGCGGGAACGGTAATTACTGCCTGCGTGACGGCTGTCCCTAGATACTTGCTAGCGTCTTCAACTAGTTTGCGCAGTACCTGTGCAGATATCTCTTCGGGAGCAAATTTTTTGTTCATAGCCGGACATTCCAGCTTAACGTTGCCGTTGCTATCCCGCAAGACTTTGTAGGAAACCTCAGTAGTTTCGGTGGACACCTCGTCGAATTTACGTCCAATGAAACGTTTCGACGAATAGAAGGTGTTTTCGGGGTTCATTACTGCCTGACGCTTGGCGATTTGACCGACGAGGCGATCGCCTTTTTTCGCATAAGCCACTACAGAAGGTGTCGTGCGAAAACCCTCTGCATTAGCGATTACAGTGGGTTTACCACCTTCCATCACCGCTACACAGGAGTTTGTCGTTCCTAAATCAATTCCAACAACTTTTGCCATGAAAGTGCTGCTCCGCTGTAATTACAAAAACTATCTTGGATATAGTACCTGAACTAAATTGAGTTGAATAAGCAGAGCGTTCTCGCCTTAGCTCACGCACTACTACCTATACCTATTCCTATACTGCAAGTACATATATAAGTAGAGGTAGTGTAGTTTTCCGAACCTTTTAGGACGGATCGAACCAGTTTCTGGTTAGTTTTCATTTGCTACTTTTATAGACGGTATCTAATTATTACCAACCCCAAGTTCCGGCTCCTCCTTTAAAAGGACCTACAATATCTTTTGTAATCCAGCCGCCATAGAAATCTCCTGGCTGTGATTTTACCTGTTCGTCATTTACATAACAAGCATCCATCCGACTGGGATAAAAAGCAACGTAATTTTCAATTGAAGCAAATGCTGGTGTGGGGTTGGGATAATACCAAGCAGCATTAGCAGCCTGTTTGTCCCCTACAACTATTGTGTAATAACTTGCCTGTCCTTTCCACTCGCAAAAAGACTGCCCTTGAGTAAGTCTTAAATATTCTGTCTTAATATCTTCTGGGGGAATGTAATAGATTGGGGGGTGACTTGTTTCTAGTACCCTTTGGGTACGCTGACTATCTGCAATTTTTACCCCGTTAAAAATAACTTTAATGTGCTTATCCGATGGTTCCACTCTTGGAGGACGGGGATAGTCCCATACAGATTCTTGATCTGGTCCTGGTTCGATGCGTTTTGGTCGGAACATCTATAGTTTTCTCATTTCTGACAACACTATTTATTTTGACACTTGTAATGTTCCGAGAGAGGAGGAAAAGAAAACTCGCCTTGTTCGTGATTTTCTCTTCCTTTGGGTAAACTCAAGTCTATTTTTCGATCAGATCTGAGTTAAAGAGCTGCTGTACTATTAAGTACTACCACCCATAGCCTCCCCCTTCTTCACCTACCGCCAAAGTCGTAACCATAGGAGGCTTTTGGTGAGGAGGTTTGGGAAAAGGTTTGGGAAAAGGTTTAGGAAAATGAGGGTATTTAATCGGAGGTCCAAGATAAGGAGGATCTTTATGAATAGGAGGCCAATGATGACCACTGCCCCGACAGGGATGAGTAATACATTGTATGTGATATCCACCTCTGACTTGGTCAGCTTCTTCCTCAGTCAGTTGCTCTTGCTCGATTTCAAGAGCTTTTAAATCAGAAAGACTCAAAGCAAAAGGATGACTCATAAGCTTTTCCTCAATGAAGAAATTAAATTAGATACAACTTCATCTTTAGAGAAAAACGCAACACTAATGTTGCCAAAATGGCAAGATTTAGTAGAAAGTTGTATTTGTATAACTCCCTTGAGAAACTGTCGATCGAGATAAAGATTAAGGTAGAAATTGAGGAGGAGAGGGAGAAATTATTATATAAATCCAGAAAAATGTCCGATATTCACAATGTTATTGACTCTATTCTAGAAACGCGCCGCCAAGTCCCAATACAGCGTAGTATCTTGGTCGCAGTCAGTGGAATCGATGGCTGCGGGAAAGGCTATCTTACGGCAAAGATCGTAGATGAACTAAAGGCTTTAGGTCTTAACGCTGTTGGCATTAATGGCGATGGCTGGCTTAATCTTCCAGATAAGCGATTTAATCAAGATAACCCAGCCGAACACTTCTACCTGCATGCTTTTCGCTTTAACGAGATGTTCTCCCAACTCGTCTTACCTTTGCGCGATCGCCGTTCAATCCGCATTAAAGCTGACTTTACAGAGGAAACTGCCACCACCTATCGCCAACACCTCTATAAGTTTGAAAATGTGGATGTCATCGTACTTGAAGCGATTTACCTGCTGCAGCCAGCTTTCATGGCTAACTACGACTTCTCATTATGGATTGACTGTAGTTTTAAGACAGCGCTGGAACGAGCTTTATCACGGGGACAGGAAGGTTTACCCGTACAAGAGACGATTAACGCTTATCGTACCATCTACTTTCCTGCCCAAGCAATTCATTTTCAGCGAGATAACCCGAAAAGTTTGACCAGTGCGATCGTCAATAATGACCCACGAATGATTGGACGGCTGGATTATCCCACATTGCTTGAACTGCAGGACTTTGAACCGTAAAATTGCGACTAAATCTTATTGTCAAGTTATATTTCTCAATTAAATCATACCGGAATACCGTCCCTAGTGCCAAGCAATTGCACGACTGATAAGCATATTCTATTACTACTATTAACCTTTTTATGTCAACCCCGATTGACTCTTTGTAAATAATTCGTTATATTTATTTACATAAGTTAACAAAAGGAGTCAAGAATGTTTGCACCTATCGTCGTAGTAGTTCGCAACCTAATGGGAAAAGCTCAATTCAATAAGCTTCGCGGTCAAGCGATCGCAAAGCACTCTCAGGTAATCACTAATGTTTGCAATCTTCTTGGCATCGAGCGCACCACCAGACAGAACCTGATCAGAACTGCTCGCGACAACGGTAAAAAGTTAGGTTTCCTCGCCTAAGTTTTATCGGGTTATAGGCTTATTGAATTTTTATACGTAAGTGTGTGTTAATAAAAACTTTTTTCTCAGCAACTAATCAATAAGATTTTCGCAAGTATCAGCATCGGTATCTCCTCTTGACATTAGATTTCTCGTCTTATTTACCTTGGTTATCAAACCGAGGTTTTTTTGTATAGGTGCAAATCGGGCGATCGCCAAGGAGCAAGGCTACGCCGACCTCGAAGAGAGCCGCTACTAGTCTCTCATTTGAGAACTGCTATGTAGGTAAAAAAGGAAGAACTGCTAAAATTGAGAAAAACCGATTAATTATAAGTACGCCTGACAATTCTATGACTTCTGTAGTCGCTGTAGAGAAACAAAAGTTAGAAAAGCCACCTTTACAAATTCATTATCTCGGCGATCGCGTCCTCCGTCAGGGAGCTAAACGCATTGCTAAAGTAGATGAAAATATTCGCCAGCTAGCAAGGGAAATGCTGCAAACCATGTACAGTTCTGATGGCATTGGTTTAGCAGCACCCCAGATAGCAGTGAATAAACAATTGATTGTTATCGACTGCGAACCCGATAATGCGGCTAATTCTCCTCTATTGCTAATTAATCCCAAAATTACGGGCTACAGCCGCGAATTGTGTAATGGGGAAGAAGGCTGTCTGAGCATTCCTGGAGTGTACATGGAGGTAGTTCGCCCTCAAGTAGTTGAAGTCGCATTTAAAGACGAACACGGTCGTCCTCGTAAATTAAAAGCCTCAGGACTATTAGCGCGCGTCATCCAACACGAAATGGATCACCTCAATGGTATTCTGTTTGTGGATCGGGTAGAAAATAGTCTGGCTTTAACTGAAGAGCTGAAAAAACAAGGCTTTTCCGTGCAAGCTGTTAGACCCATTGACTGAAGAGATCTCCCAGAGCCTCGGTTATGCTTCACAGCTCTTCGAGTCTGCCGAGATCGCCCCTAATGCGTTTTGTTTATTTTCACTATTGCTCAAAAAATCCGATTTGTTTGAATTAGCCCTCGACTCGCTCTGGGGCCTAAAGTTAATTTAGATTAGAGGAGTAATTGGAGTGCTAACACCAAAAAGTGGTGTATTTTTAATGGGTTCGTGTATTACAGCGATCGCTGCTGTAGGTTCAGTATTTGAGCTTTCCTCGGGAAATCCAGATTTAGGAAACTTGCTCACGGGAATTATTTTAGTAGCCAGCATTCCTTTAGCGGGTTTGTTCTTCTGGGCTGCGGTTGCTGATGCTAGAGCCAATCAGAAATAAAAGCAAAACTACTGCTGATTTTCTGTTCTGAGTTGAAGCAACGCATGCTGAGAGATCGCCATTACGTAGCGTACCTGGTCAATTCTAGATAGATCTTCCCACTGTTGTTGCTTTAACCTAACCGCAGTTTGAGCGACTTCGTAAATTCTGCCTGGTACTTTGCTAATGAAAGGAAAGGCAAATAATCTCAAGTCTTCCTCTGTCCAATCCGACAGCAAGGGCTGGACACATTCTACTAATTGGGATAGGGAGCAACCATTAGCTTGCCTAATTGTGCCAGCTCGTTCCGCGATCGCCTCCAAGCACGAATAGGGTACGAAATCGCCAAAAGATTGAAATAGAGATTGCTTCACCCGAGCAACATTTTCAGATTCCCAGCACTGGGAAAAGCTGGCAAATAAATTCGCGGTTCCTGCTTCGATTTCGCCAGGATTTAAAGAGTCTGTAAGACGAAATTCCCGATCGAGTTGGTCAAAATAAGCTTCTACTTCTCTGGCGGCGGGATTCCAAGGATAAACCCTCTCCTGCTGCCAAAAATTATCCGTAAATTCCTCAGAGATTTTGCTCAGTAATTGTTGAGACTGTTGTTGATAAATTTCTCGATCGTTCATAGGATTGCTTTAATAGCTGCTACGTTAGTATCTACATTGCTAAAATCGCCATTTCCGCATAGTTAATTAATTTATTGAACAAAAAAACCAAATTAATTGGATGCAGAGCATTTAACTGCCAAATCATCAGAGGTAGAAGAAGTTTGAGGTTCGATTAGCCTTTCTATGTCTTTAGCTTCAATCCAGAGCTGGTGTCCCTTTTTGAGCAATGCCTCAATTTGTTCTCGGTCTAAGCCCAAATTATTATTGGCAGGAACTTGACAAACTTTCAATAACAGCCAGTTAGAATCAGGTGTTTGTTGTAAGACCTGTAGGGTAGTTCCTTCAGCAAGGTTGCCAACGTGAGAAAATTCTGAGGCTTGCTCCTTAGAAATAGACCACAGTGCGATCTCGTGTTCAATTTCAACAGTCTCGAAAACTGGGGAATTCGATTTCGAGTTAGCAACAGGAGACAAGATAGCTGAATCTAAACCCACAAAAGTCAGCAAATTCTCAATCAACTGCTGAACTTTAATCTTAAACTGAGGAATTTTCTGGTAGGAAAACACTCCCAGTCCTAATAAAATCGATACAGTCAACAAAAACGTCCAGAGGTGCTGCAGTGAAGAAGTAGCGACCAAAGGTTGAGGTTTCCTGGCATTAGTTTTTTCAACACAAGGTTCCTCCAAGGTTGTTTTCGAGTCCGAACTAGCTAAAGAAGCTGTTATTGAAGATTTTATGTCAGAAAAGGAAATATCTGTATCTTCTTCCTTGGGGAGCGAGCTAACTTGACAGTGAACCAAAGCAACCGTAACGTTGTCGTGGCCATTTTTGCGATTAGCAATTTCGAGTAATCGTTTTCCTGCTTTCTCTACATCGGTTTTTCCCTGGAGAATAGGTAAAACTTCACTTGCCCAGTATTGCTCCACCCGATCGTAATCGCTAAGACCGTCCGAACAGAGTAAGAAAACGCAATCCTCATCTAAAACCAAGCGGTCTACTGTAGGATGCAGATTAGCTGATGGCTCCATTCCCAAAGCCTGAATCAAAGCACCGCCATTGGGATATTGCACTGCATCGCGATAGAAAGCATAACCCAACTGTACTTCTCTAGAAGCCAGATCGTCATCAACAGTTAATTGACGACAGCCGCTAGCAGTTATCCAGTAAATGCGACTGTCCCCTACATGGGTAAAATATACCTCGTGGTCGTGTGCCAAAGTCATCGCCAGGGTTGTCCCCATGCGTTGGCGTTCCTGACGCTGTTCGCTGTCGTTGCGTTCGCTAATAATATCGTTGGCAGCACAAGCGAAATCTTCTAATTTCAGGATGGTGTTAGTGGGGTTAGGCTCGTTTGGCTCTAAAGTTAGCTGTTCTATATTTTCTACTAAAGAATCTATTGCTAATTGAGAGGCAATTTCGCCGCTAGCGTGACCCCCAATTCCGTCACAGACGATCGCTAAGACTTTGTCGGAGGAGTTGTGTTTAATCTGTTGAGCGTTAGCAGGATAACAGGCATCTTCGTTGTGTTTGCGGCTTGGACCGGAGTCAGTAAGAGTATAAATTGTATATCGGCGCTGTTGGGAGAGCCCACAATCAAGTAGAGCGCGATCGAGAATCACAATCAGTTGTTCTGAGTTAGTGATTTCGCTAGTTTCTATTTGTTGACAAAGCTGTTGTAAAAAGTCACTGATGCTTGGTGAAGAGCTTGCTACCCAATCTGACCACAACTGACCTAAGTGTTTCAGATTAAGAGCTGGTTGAGGGTCAGATTGCAATTCTAGTAACTGAACGATCGAGCCATTAACTCTCAATAGCGAGGGATTAAGCAAGCTAGAAGCTAGACCTTTACTGTGGAGAGGCTGCCAAAGCCGAGCTATTTGCCACAACCAGTTTAGCTGTCGCAAGGGGGTTGCCTCTTCCCATAGCTGAGTTAGTTGTGGTAATAATTCTGGATACTTTAATTCTTCTAAGTTATCTACAGGTACTGTACCGTATTCTAGCAACCATATACCTTTACCAGACTGGTTGGTTGAGCCAAAAATTTGTCCGTAAATTTGAGGAATGTGGAGCTGATAAGGAAAAAGCTGTAGGTAGGGAAGAACATTACTGGGAACTTCTTCGGGCACTTCCGGTACTAGTCCTGGTTTAGTATCGAGAACAATTCGTTCCTCTTTTAACAGATAGCGATCGTCTATTAACTCGCCAATTTGATAGGCTTTGATCTGTTCTCCGAGCGCCCACAGATAGCGCTTAACTATAGGCGTGCGGCATTTGTGACAGGACTTATTATCAAGAGAGTTGTCTGCCTGACAGTTAGGATTTGAGCATTGAATCTTTGCCGCAGAATTTTGCATGGAACTTATTTGCTCTATGGGGCGATTTAGCAGTTAGTACTGGGATTGAAACCAGAGGGCCTGATAAATTTAACTGAATTTGAATAGTTCATGACTAGCCTATTTTTCCAAAATTGTAGCGCCTGATTTTCGACTTAATATAGTTATATTTACCCCTAGCTCGATCTTTTTTCCTCGGCAATAGTATCTCCACTAGACTGGCGAGAGATAGTTAAGATTTCGCTATTGCTAATCAGCCTTGGCCAGAGGATAAGAAAGTAAGTCCACCAAGCTAGAATAGCTCCAGAGACTAAAACTGCCACCCAGACTATTTTGGTAATTATCCAGCTGGCGCTAGCTAGGACAATACCAGTAAGCAAAATTGACCAAGGCTGACACCACCAAGGTTTATAGTTCCAAGGATTAAGAGATTCTGCAGTTGAGAATCTCTGCTCTGTTTTATTTGTATTTTCCTTCATCAGTAGGGCTATCTACTCGTGGCAGTCCCATACTATAATTAAGCACTCGACCGCCCAGGTTATAACTAATTTGACCTTTCTGCAAGAGGGAACGAATAAAATGTTCTAGGTCAGAGCCGATGCGACGCAGGTTATATTCAGTCAAATCCTCACCGTTGTAAGCTTCAACTAGATCGTCAAATTTACGATAGACTTGCTGCAAAGCATCTTCTTCCCAATTAAATTCATTATCGGGATCTACATCTAAGCTTAAAACATTCTCGCTTGCGATCAGTTCATTATTCTTAAGCTCAGCAGCATAAATCCGAATATGGCGTGTAGTAGACTTTAACAGCATAGAAATTTAATTTTTGTTGGGTTGACCTGATTAAATTTTGACATTTTTCCCGCTGAGAATCGACATTTATGACCAAGGCGGGTGAATGCTCTTATCCAAGGGATCTTAACAAATCCTTTCCTGAAAAAATTTGGTTTGCGAACTAAATCACAAACCAAACTGTTGTTAGTATATCTAATCTAGGATTTTACTTCCCTACAGCTTTGATACATTTTTCGAGCAGGGGTGTTACCTGTTCCACATCTTGCCAGCCGAGAATCTCAGTTACCTTCTTTTCTAAGTTTTTGTAGGTTCTGAAAAATTCAGCAATTTCTTCTAATCGATGTGGAACAATGTCTTTGAGGGATTTGACCTGGCTGAAACGAGGATCTTTGTCGGGAACACAAAGAATTTTCTCGTCGCGATCGCCACCGTCAATCATTTCCAGCATTCCAATTGGTCGTGCTGCAATTACACAGCCAGGAAAGGTCGGTTTATCTATCAATACCATCCCGTCTAGAGGATCGCCATCATCGGCGAGGGTATTGGGGATAAAACCGTAGTCATAAGGGTACTGTACTGAGGAGTACAGCACTCGATCGAGTGCAAAAGCATTCAGGTCTTGTTAAACTAAGCCGAAAGGTCGCCCCTTCGACTCGTCTTCAGAACGGTACGTGAAAGTTTCCCTTCATACCGCTCCTCAGAAACATGGTGCAACGCCGCGCAAGTACAACTGATAGACTTTGCTTTTTAGCTCAGACCAATTAATTGTTTTCCATCCCGCCGTAGTCTTGAAACTCGTTTTGGGCATCTTCCTTGCTGCTTCGGTTGCTTTCATGTTTCCGCGAGTCCGTCTGCATATCCTCGCCATTACAGCTAGGCATTAGCTTCTGACTCGATCCTACCTATCCCCAGCATCTGGTTAGCACCTACTCAGAAAATCTAACTTTTCTGAGAGCATGGGTTAGGTTACTTCGTTCCTAACTGGCTTCGGTTTCTGGCTTTAGGGTCTCTCTAGCCGCCGGGACGTTTTTGGGTGCGTCTAAGTAAGAACTGAGTTTACTTAGTACTTAGCATCCAGTTGACAATCTGTTTGCCCTGTTTGTCCGCGATCTTATTTTGACCCCTGCGTATCAGCCTTTTCGCAGGTCTACGATGACGACGGTTCTTGCGAGAGTTCGCCCTTAGCTACCCATAACCAGTTGCTAGAGGAATTACCGCATTTGGGCTGGCAGTAATTTCCCCATTTCTCCCCGCTTCAGGCGTTGATGGCTAGTCTCGAACCTGGGGGAGTGCTGTCACTCCTGCACCTGGAGGGTTGGACTTGTTCGGTAATTTCTCTCTTTTGGTTCGGTAATTTCTACTTTCTATTTGTTAAAATCTGTAAAAACTTTATTTTCCAGAAGCAAGGTTACTCGAACTCACCAACAAGCCAGTTAAGTTGTCAAGGTAAATTTTTCTTACCTTGCGGCTAATCCCTCAACCCATTAACTTATAAAAGTTTGGGCTGATTTATAACCAACGAATCGCACTATCAAACTCGTATTTATTTTTGCTGCCTGCGGGAATTTCAATCAAAATATTGATTACGCCAGGCTTAGGTTGAGCAGGAATGCGAGATAAATCCACTAACTATCTCCCAAAGCAACACTTACATAGGTTAAACAAGCCGTGAGGGTCAATCCCACTCGGCTCAGGGCTTAGATGTTAGTATTTGACATACTAAATTGCCCTAGTCAAGCATTCTACACAGAATAGGGACACAGCGTACTAATGATGCTCGTTTTAGCAACCTATTTCCCGACTGTTTCTCTCATCAGTTCTTAGTTTCAGGTATGGAATATATGGTTTTTGGTAAATACTCAACGCTACTGTTCGAAGAGTAGCGAGCTATTATGAAGAAAGGTAAAGTTAAGGTTAACACAGCAATTGTAGTTCCCAGTATTTCTGCCCATCTATGTTGAGGAGGTTCAGAACTATTGTCAGACGAACTGCTTGATTGCATAAGGGTGATATAATTTAAACTCGATTAAGTTAAACAAACAAAAGGTTGTGAGATAAACCCTTCACATACCATGTTACCTATTTCTCATTAGTTCTAACAACAAAAAACCGCCACTTTTGCTGAGGGCGGTTCAAATAAGCAATCGGAGGGTATTGATATACTAAAGGCAAAATATTGGAAGCTTATGTAACAAATTTAACCAATTAAGCTTTTTTTTCTCCTCTTTTGTCGTTATTTCCTGACATAAGCATTTATTGGTTCCTCGAGCAAGCGAATGTATAGGTGCTTAAAAGTAGAACGAAGGACGCGAGGCAAACCAAAATCTATGGGAAATAGAGCATCTGGCAATTGCCAATCCCTAACCTGTAAGTCGGCTGGATGCTGGAGGGGAAATTGAATCTCTGATAATTGCCCGCAAAGTTGTAAGCGGGATTGAGCTGTCAGTGTAGGTATAATAGCAGGGTCAAGGTTAAGAATTTCGACGATCGCGCGATCGAGAGCAAAAACATTGGCAGATGCTCCTAAAATGCCTAAATAGGCTGGTTCACCTCCACTAGGACCATTGCCTTGATGACCGATAATGCCGTCGATAATGGTTAAATCAGGATTAATTGCCCGTGCAGTTTCTACCAGCATCTCAGCAAAGCGGTTGGCATCTTTTCCTGCTTCCATATGCCACCAAGCTTTCATCTTGCCAGGTACGCAGCCAAACAGGTTTTTCACTCCCATAGTCATAGTAAGCTGCGAATGAGATTTTACTTTAGGCAGGTTAATAACTACATCTGCATCCATTGCTTCTTTAGAGAGACGCAAATGATTGAAGTTGTTGCTAGCAATTTGATAGCGCTTGCCGCTAAATTCGACGATCGGTAAGTTTAATTGTTCTATAAAGGGAAGATAGCCATTGCTTCTGGCAACTCCTCTAGCACTACCAAAGGCTGGACTATCACCAAAAAAGGGCTTACCTCCTGCTTCTTTTACTAATTGGGCGACGCAGTAAACTACTTCTGGGCGAGTTATACATTCTTTTCCAGGTCTTCCAGCGGTAAGGAGGTTGGGTTTGAGAAGGACGCGATCGCCCTTACTGACAAAAGCTTGTATACTTCCTAAAGGTTCTAGTAAAGTTTCTAATTGAGAGCGTAAACTTTCTACTTCGTAGGAATCGGCGCGAATTAAACTAACGCTAAATTTCATAAGCAGGTCGATCTAATTAATGCTTATAGCTAAAATAACTTAGTTGATTGTTGATTGCTGTTAGTTGTTTCTCCCCCTTATCTCCCCACACTTCCCACACTCCCCACTACCTATTGTCTATTGAATTTAGTTAAATATTGCTTATAACCTAGGTCTTCTAGTTTTTCTTGCTTTTCTAGCACTGACTGAGATAAATTGTGACGATATTGCTGAACTTTTTCCAGTAATTCTGGCTGGTGAGATGCTAAAATCTGTACGGCTAATAAGCCAGCATTTTTAGCATTGCCAATGGCAACGGTGGCGACAGGAATTCCTCCTGGCATTTGGACTATGGAATAAAGGGAATCAACACCTTGTAAGTGACGAGTTGCTACTGGTACGCCAATCACGGGTAGAGGTGTAAGTGATGCCACCATACCAGGTAAATGAGCGGCACCTCCAGCACCAGCGATAATTACTTTCAGTCCTCGTTGGTGAACAGTTTGAGCGTAGTTGACCATTCTTTCTGGGGTGCGATGGGCAGAAATGATCGCTACTTCGCATTCGAGTCCAAATTCTTCACAAACGGCGATCGCCCCTTGCATGGTAGGCAGATCGGAATCACTGCCCATAATAACGCCGATTAAGGGTGTATTGCTACTCATAAACTTCAACCTAAAAATGACTTTTGAAGCGCTAAAGCATCTTATCAGAAAACCAGTGCGATTGAATCTAAGACCCTAAGCTAAAATTATGACTTACTTAGAAATTATTAATGCCCGTTTACCTGGATATCCAGATTTAAATAACATTACGATCGATACTCAAGGTCAAATTAAAGCAATAGAACCGAGAATAAATCCTAGTAATTATTCTCCAAATAAACAAGTTTTAGATGTTGAAGGAGATTGGATATCTTTAGGTGGTATAGATTTACAAATTAATGGTTGTTTGGGTTTAGCTTTTACCGATTTAGAACTAAAGGATCTACCTTTACTTGAAGAGATTTGTCAATTTTTATGGCAACAAGGATTAGATGCCTTTTTACCGACCATTGTTACTACTTCGATTGAAAAAATCCAGCGATCTCTCTCAGTAATTTCTCATTTTATTACTAAACAATCTGAGGAAAAACCAATAGCACAAATTTTAGGCGTTCATTTAGAAGGTCCATTCCTTAATTATGAAAATCGGGGTGCGCACCCAGCAGAATATTTATTGCCTCTATCAATTGACAATATTAAACGAGTTTTAGGCGATTATAGTCAGCTGGTAAAAATAATCACATTAGCACCAGAATTAGATGATACAGGAGAGATTATTTCTTATTTACATTCCCTAGGTATTACTATTAGTATTGGTCACTCACTAGCTACTGCCGAACAAGCCGAACAAGCCTTTAAAATGGGAGCATCGATGGTGACTCATGCTTTTAATGCTATGCCTTCTTTACACCATCGCCAACCAGGATTATTGGGAGAAGCAATAGTTAATCCTAACGTTTATTGTGGCTTAATTGCTGACGGTCAGCATGTATGTCCTAAGATGATTAAATTATTATTACGTGCTAGTAATTACGAGCAAGGAATTTTTTTAGTTAGTGACGCTCTCGCTCCTATTGGACTAAAAGATGGTATTTATCCTTGGGATCAGCGTAAAATTGAGGTAAAACATGGGACGGCAAGGTTATTAGATGGAACTTTATCTGGTACAACATTGCCTCTATTAGTAGGAGTAAAAAAATTAGTTGACTGGGGTATTTGTGAAGTAGATATAGCTATTGCTATGGCGACTGAATCTCCAAGAAAAGCTATTGGTTTAGCTGGAATTTATATGGTGAAATCAGCACAATTTCTACGCTGGCATTGGGACCACAAAACATCCAAGCTAAGTCATAAAAGGCTTAATATTAAAATAGGGAAAACGGATTTTAGATTTTAAATTTAAATAGAGATTATTTGTTCTAGCAAAGTAGTTAGGTGAGCATGGAGTATCCGCGATCGCGCTATTGAAGATTATTTTGAATTTTAGTAATATAGTCTCTAAATCTTTCTAAATCTGCCTGAATCGTGGATTCAACTATCCT
>JBFRWL010000570.1:0-7069 GCA_051439565.1 Prochloraceae cyanobacterium | reverse complement strand
AAATTGAGCTAGTTGTTCTCCATAGCTCAACGTTACCAGTCCTAGAATGAAAAACCAGGAAGGATTCACGTAAAATGGAATCCCAAATAAATTTCCTACACGAATGTTGCCGTTCATATGAGTATCCAAAATAGTTTTGGTTTATGAATTTATGTTAACGAAATGTAAAGTTGTTTTTTGTTCTTTGAAGGCAGTAAGATCCGTCCCTAGAAGTTCGGTCCAGAACATTTAGATTTAGGCATAATAAAATCAGGACTTCTTTAATTGTATAAATCTTGTCATAAGAGCGAATTATGTCGGCTTCTGAACTCGAACAACCCCAATCTTACACTCAAGAAGATGTCCAGCAAATACTACAATTAGCTATAGCTCGCCAAGCATACCAAGGAGAGTTATCTAGGGAGCAACTTTGGGAAATAGCAGCAGAACTAGAAATAGATATTCAGTCTATGCAAGCTGCTGAACGAGATTGGCTCCAATACAAAAGCTTAGAAAAAAAACGACAAGCTTTCGATCTCTACCGCAAGGATAAACTCAAACAAAAAGCGACAAGATATCTAATTGTTAATGCTTTTTTCATCTTTTTGAATTTACTTACTGCTAGTACTCTTTCCTGGTCGCTGTATATTTTACTACTTTCAGGATTGGTATTATCTCTAGATACGTGGAAAACTTTTCAATCAAAAGGCGAAGCTTACGACCAAGCCTTTCAACACTGGAACTTCAAGCAAGAGATGAAAAACTCGATGGGCAGCCTTTGGGAGAAGCTAAAAAAAGCTTGGCAAATTTAACTTTCCTCAACAAGAAGTACCCGCTGAATCACGCGGGTATGCCACATCTCTCAAGTGCTGCAACTTGAATAGCTTATAAACATAAACAAGATTGTAGCTCTTCCCGAACAACTTGCTATACTATCCACTAAAACTGCCGACATAACGACATAATAAGGTATTATTTTTAGCTGATGCAGCCAACAGATGACAGCAAATTTACTGAACAAGCCTGGGACGCAATTGTTAAATCTCAAGAAGTTGCCCGTCGTTGCCAAAATCAGGATTTAGAGGTAGAACATTTAATCTTTGCGCTACTAGAAGCAAAAGAAGGTCTAGCAGCACGAATTTTAAGTAAAGCAGATGTAGACATCTCTGGTTTGAAGCAGCAGCTAGAAGCTTTTACCAACCGACAGCCAAGAATTAACAACATAACCCAGCTATATCTCGGTAGGGGTCTGGATTCATTGTTAGATCGAGCAGAAACTTTAAGAGAAGGTTGGCAGGATAAATATATATCAGTAGAACACTTACTACTTGCCTTTGCTGAAGACGAGCGAGTGGGCAGACGTTGCTTGCGCACCTTAAATATAGACTACCAGGATTTAGAAAGCAGTATTAAGGAAGTTCGAGGCAGTCAAAAGGTAACTTCCCAAAATCAAGAAGAACGCTATGAAGCCCTACAAAAATACGGAGTTAATCTGACCGAAAGAGCTAAAACTGGTAAACTAGACCCAGTAATCGGACGAGATGAAGAAATCCGTCGCGTTATCCAAGTATTGTCCCGTCGGTCAAAAAATAACCCGGTATTGATCGGAGAACCAGGAGTAGGAAAAACAGCGATCGCCGAAGCTTTAGCCCAACGTATCGTTAATGGGGACGTACCCGAGTCTCTCAAAAATCGCCAGTTAATCTCGCTAGATATGGGCAGTCTCATTGCTGGTGCTAAATATCGAGGGGATTTTGAAAAACGCCTCAAATCAGTATTGCAAGAAGTAATCGATGCCGCCGGACAAATAGTTCTGTTTATTGACGAATTACATACCGTTGTCGGTACTGGTTCGAAAGAAAGCGCTATGGATGCCGCCAACATCCTCAAACCGATGCTGGCGCGGGGAGAATTACGCTGCATCGGCGCGACAACTCTAGATGAATATCGCAAGCACATCGAAAAAGATGCAGCCCTAGAAAGGCGATTTCAACAAGTTTACGTCAAACAGCCCAGTCCAGAGGATACCATATCCATTCTGCGGGGGCTCAAAGAACGCTATGAAGTGCATCACGGAGTTAAAATTACCGACTCCGCCTTAGTTGCAGCGGCGACTCTTTCCCATCGCTATATTAGCGATCGCTTTTTACCTGATAAGGCGATCGACCTAGTAGATGAAGCCGCCGCCAAGTTGAAAATGGAAATCACTTCCAAACCAGTAGAATTGGAAGCTATCGATCGCCGACTGATGCAACTGCAAATGGAAAAACTCTCTATAGAAGGAGAAGAAAAGAGTAGAGGAGGATTGGCGATCGACCCCGCTTCTCAAGAACGGACAATCCGCATCCAACAACAAATAGACGAATTAGAAATTAAACAAAAAGAACTATCTTCCGAGTGGCAAGCAGAAAAGCAGTTGTTAGAAGAAATCAATGCTCTCAAAGAAGAAGAAGACCAGTTGCGAGTGCAAGTAGAACAGGCAGAAAGGGCTTATGACTTAAATAAGGCAGCGCAGTTAAAATATGGCAAGCTAGAAGTTTTACAGCGCGATCGCGAAGCCAAAGAAACCAAACTTATAGAAATCCAATCCCAAGGACGCGCCTTACTTAGAGAACAAGTCACAGCAGCCGATATCGCCGAAATAGTTGCCCGTTGGACGGGAATCCCCGTTAATCAGCTACTAGAGTCCGAGCGTCAAAAACTGCTACAACTAGAAGGGCACCTGCATCAAAGAGTTATCGGTCAACAAGAAGCGGTAGCTGCAGTATCAGCTGCCATTCGTCGCGCTAGGGCGGGTATGAAAGATCCCGGACGACCTATTGGTTCGTTCCTATTTATGGGACCAACTGGAGTCGGAAAAACGGAACTAGCCAGGGCAATCGCCCATTTCCTCTTTGACAGCGAAGATGCTGTAGTGCGCATTGATATGTCAGAGTACATGGAAAAACACGCCGTTTCTAGGTTAGTAGGCGCACCTCCAGGATATGTCGGTTATGAAGAAGGAGGACAGCTATCGGAAGCGGTTCGCCGTCGTCCTTATTCAGTAGTTTTGCTCGATGAAGTAGAAAAAGCCCATCCCGATGTATTTAACATTTTATTACAAGTACTTGACGACGGTCGCATAACTGACTCTCAAGGAAGGGCAGTAGATTTCCGCAACACAATTATTGTCATGACCAGTAACATTGGTAGCGAGCATATTCTCAATGTAGCTGCTGATGATGCCGACTATGAGAAAATGCACGCTCGGGTGACGCAAGCATTAAGGAAACACTTTCGCCCAGAATTTGTCAACCGTATCGATGAATTGATTATTTTCCACACTCTCAAGCGGGAACAATTGCGTCAAATTGTCAGCATTCAAATAAAAAGAATTGAAAATTTACTAGCCGAGCAAAAAATCACCCTAGAAATTACCAGTGCTGCTCAGGATTATATAGTCAGTGTTGGCTACGATCCAGCTTATGGTGCGCGTCCTCTCAAGCGAGCAATTCAGCGAGCAATAGAGAACCCAATTGCCACTAAGCTTTTAGAAAATACCTTTGTTGGGGGAGACGAGATCGTAATTGATTGTGTCGATAATTCTCTTACTTTTGTCAAAAAAGAGTCAGCTATTGTCCCAACCAAGATAAACACTCCTAGTCCGAATCTTTTGCCATCTAAACTTCTCGGCGAAGGAACTGCACCCCTGGCTTAGGGGAGAGGGGGAGAGGGGTAAGACAAGGGAGACAAGGGGGATAAAATTACTTCCCACACTCCCCACACTCCTTAAAATAGGTGAGGAAATCCGAATTATTACTGGTGCGTGATTCCCGAACTACAACAAAGACATAATCAGGGAAAATCAATGCTTGAGTTAGTATCACAATAAAATCAGGGAAAAATCTATGGCTGTTCTAGAACAAGGTAATATCACTATTCATACAGAGAATATCTTTCCCATTATCAAGAAGTCTCTCTACACCGACCACGAAATCTTCTTGCGGGAATTGATTTCCAACTCTGTAGACGCGATCGCCAAACTAAAAATGGCATCCTTTGCTGGGGAATTTACAGGAGAAACCCCAGAACCAGAAATTACCATTGCTATCGATAAAGAGAAAAAGACACTTTCAGTATCCGATACTGGTATCGGTATGACCTCCGAGGAGATCAAAAAATACATCAACCAAGTGGCTTTTTCCAGTGCCGAAGAGTTTATTCAAAAATACCAAAAAACTGCCAATGACCTCATCGGTCACTTCGGACTTGGTTTCTACTCCTCCTTCATGGTTGCCAAACAAGTAGAAATCGATACCCTTTCCTATAAAGAAGGAGCAAAAGCAGTACACTGGTCTTGCGACGGTTCTCCCGCCTTTGAACTAAGCGAGTCCGATCGGGCTGAAATAGGCACCACCATCACCCTCACCTTAATGGATGAGGAAGAAGAATACCTCGAACCAGCACGGATTAAAAATTTAGTTAAAACCTATTCCGATTTTATGTCCGTGCCGATTAAATTCGAGGACGAAGTTATCAACAAACAGCGATCGCTGTGGAAAGAATCCGCTCGAGATCTGACTAAAGAAGACTATTTAGAATTCTATCGCTATCTCTACCCTTTCCAAGAAGAACCCTTACTTTGGGTACACTTGAATACCGACTATCCTTTCCTGCTCAACGGCATTCTTTACTTCCCCAAACTTAAACCTGATGTAGATGTTACCAAAGGACAGATTAAACTATTCTGCAATCAAGTATTTGTCAGCGATAACTGCGAAGAAATTATTCCCGAATTCCTAATGCCATTGCGGGGAGTGATTGACAGTCCCGATATTCCTCTCAACGTTTCTCGGAGTGCCTTAACTAATCACCGTACCGTCCGCCGCATCGCCGACTTCATTGCCAAAAAAATAGGCGATCGCCTCCAATCACTATACAAAGAAGATCGCAACGAATACATTCGCTGCTGGGAAGATGTCGGCACCTTTGTTAAATTCGGTTCTCTCAAAGACGAAAAATTT
This sequence comes from Prochloraceae cyanobacterium, assembly GCA_051439565.1. Lineage (GTDB taxonomy): Bacteria > Cyanobacteriota > Cyanobacteriia > Cyanobacteriales > JBFRWL01 > JBFRWL01. The sequence goes on along the minus strand of JBFRWL010000570.1, from coordinate 2,087 downwards.
AAAAAACAAGTCGAAGACTTAATTATTTATCGCACCACCTACCAACCAGAACCACCTAGCAAAGATACCCCCAAAGTAGAAGTCCAAACCGAAGAAGGAGACGCTTGGCAAGATGTCTCCTCCTCCGAACAACAGGACGACGTGCCAACAAAACCCTACACTAGCCTCAAAGAATATCTAGAACGTAACAAAGAACGTCACGAAAACCGAGTATTTTACTGTACCGACCCCAACACTCAAGCTACCTACGTTCAACTATACAAACAACAGGGTTTAGAAGTCCTATTTATGGACTCTTTTATCGATACCAATTACTTTATTCCCTTCCTAGAGAGAGAATATACCGATGTCAAATTCTCCCGCGTTGACTCCGAATTAGATAAAACCCTGCTAGAGGAAGACAAGACTCAAGAAATTGTCGATCCCACCACTAACAAAACCCGCAGTGATGTACTTAAAGAGCTATTTGAGAAAGCTCTCAATAAACCGAAAGTAAATATCAAAACCCAAGCACTCAAGTCCGACGACCCTCAAGGAACCCCACCAGCGATGGTTCTTTTACCAGAAGCGATGCGGCGACTGCAAGAAATGACTGCTCTAATTCAGCAGACAAGCATGGGATTTCCTGAAGACCACGTTTTAGTTATCAATACTACTCATCCCTTGATTGAAAATATTTACCAACTCAGTAAGGGAAGTATTATTCAGGGTAGTGGGGATTCTCCTTCAGGCGAATTAGTAAATATGATGTGTCAGCACGTTTACGACTTAGCACTTATGGCTCAAAAAGGTTTCGACGCTGAAGGATTAAAAGCCTTTGTCGAACGTTCTAATAAAGTATTGACACGACTGACAGACAAATAAACATAGCATTGCTATTGCAGTTGCGAAATACTAGCTCAAATCTTTCTTCATCGCTCTTCCTTTTCGAGACCAAGTCTCGGTTAGATACAATAGAAGATCGCACTCAGAAATTGGAGTTTTCTCATGTCTCGCAAATGTCAGCTTACAGGCAAAAAGGCTAACAACGCCTATGCCGTCTCCCACTCCCACCGACGCACTAAAAAGCTACAACAAGCTAACTTACAATGGAAGCGCGTTTGGTGGCCTGAAGGCAATCGTTGGGTGAGACTGCGTCTTTCCACCAAAGCGATTAAAACCTTGGAGAAAAAAGGCTTGCAAACAATGGCAAAAGAAGCCGGAATTAATCTCAATCATTACTAATTTTCCGCTCTTTGAACTCTAAATCCGTCTTAGAATTATTTCTAAGGCGGATTTATTTGTTGTTTGTTGATTATTGTCACCTTCTGATATAAATTACGGTGAATTAATCATAAATACTGTAAAAGAAGAGTACAGAGGTAATCTGGTTCCTCTCTTCTTAAATTTTTTCCAAGGTTGCTGCTATATTTTTTAGGATTTGTGGGAACAATAAAACTGTACAACCTCAAATCCATTAATAATTAATTTCAATTGTCTGCTACATCAAAAAATTATTGATGCAGGCTGCTTGTCTGTGTGGGTTATTTGCTTAGCTCAACACGGCAAAACTTTATATGCGTATTCATTGGCTAGTAGTTACACATATTACCTATAAAAAAAGTTACGAATTTTGGGTAAGAAAGAAAAATGTCACAGCAAAAACGAGTAAAAAAAATTCAGAAATTAATCGAACCACTAATAGAGCAATTCAAAGAAATTGCCAAAAATAAACCTAAATTGCTCCTCAATTTCTTATCAGGCATCAGATTACCTAATCATTTATCTCGTCGCTTCAGAAGGCTGCTAAAAAAACAAATGAAATGGCTTTTAGGCCGTTTTTTCTTTGTCGGTAGGCAGCAGCCATATTTATCCCCTGCGGGCGGATTTATCTTGCCAACAATAGCGATATAACTATTGCTATTCGCTCTGGTAGCAGGTTCCATTCTATTTCGCTCCGCTAATCGTAGTACTGAGGTAGTAATAGAGCGCGAACAACAAGTAGTTACTAACGCCGCAACTCCAGCAATTGAAAGAGCTAAAGCCAAGTTAGAGTATCTGATTGATGAGAACTTACCACCTCTTCTGCCTGGAAGTAGATTAGAGAG
>JBFRWL010000569.1:0-6852 GCA_051439565.1 Prochloraceae cyanobacterium | reverse complement strand
AAATTTTGAACTTTGAATTTTGAATTAAAAAAATGTTCAGAGGCTGAGAAAAATCCGAACAAAACAATTTAACTAGGAATATATAAATAATGGCTAAGAAAACATTCAAAGGACGTCCTATTCTTCCTGGCAATCTGGAGGGTAAAGCACTGGTCTCGAAGCAAGCTTTCAATACCACCGCGTCCTATTTCGAGAACATGTTCGCAGGGAACACCGAAACTGCGCCCTGCACTGATGCGAACAACCCCGAACTCTTCGGAAAGGACATGAAGGACGCCATCATCTGCACTACGCAGACCGTCGGGTCAACTATGGGCGCAGGCTGCATAATGGGCATGAACGATCTCGGTGTGGGGGCAAAGGCCTTCCTGTTCTCTTCGCATATCGACAGCATTGCGGCCGCTGGAGTCATCATCGATGATATCTGGAACAACCGCCGGGTCATCACAATTGATCTGCTTGGTGACGAATTTATTGAATCTGTTAACACGGGCGATCCCATTGTTATTCGCGAGGACGGAACTGTTGAGGTTGGCTGAGCTACGTATCAAGAGGGAACCTTCAGGATTACCTCTTTTGCCAATTTGTCCGAACTCCTACAGATGTGAGGAAAATGTTGAAATACTTAACTTGCAATTACTCAATTATTATCGCGATCGCCTTTTTAACAGAGATTGCTTGGTCAACAAAAGTGACCGCTCAAGACAAAGCGATAAACACAACAGTAACAGAAGTACTCGAAGCCAGTACCCATGCGAGCGACCTCCTGTTTGTGCCTGAGCAATCAGCAACTCAACTGATTAGTCTGGAAAACTTTGATACCTTCAATCTGGCAGTGCTGAATTCCCTTGAATTTTGGCAAGATAAACCAAATTATTTAGAGTTCTTGGAGTTTGATGCCACTACAGCAATATCGTTTCCTGAGACCAAAATTGCGCAATATACCGATGGCAACGAAGTGGTTCAGGCAACTCCCGAATCTGAGGAAGTCACTCCAGATAGTCCTAAAGAAGCTAACCGTGATAACATTAAGCCTCCCACTGTTTTGAGCGAGCCAACAGAACCTTCGAATCAGATAGTGGAGATTCGGCAGAGAAGTCAGGAAAGGGATGCACTGATACCCATCTCACCGCTTGGGTTCGTTCGTAAGGCTACAGATGGAGCCACCGACGCCATCTATGATGCCGTTAAGCTCGATCTGGGTCTGTCCTTCAGCCACGCGTTTCAATGGCTGACCGACTCACTTCCTGACCAGGATCGTTGGGGCACAGCGACCGACATGGACTTTATCGCGAGATGGGACATCCTTAATGCCGACAAACCGTCCCGAGGATCATTTCTCTTTCACTTAGAAGGCCGCTGGGAGTATGAAACAACAGGGCCTCAAAACCTGGGATTTGTAAGCCTGGGCAGCGCGATTGGTACAGCTAATACATTCTCTGCCTATGACCCAACATTCCTCGTGAGAAACTTCTATTGGCAACAAGGGGGCCGTGAGACGGGCTGGTACTACCGAATCGGCAAAATTACGCCAGACGCTATTCTTGCCACCTCCAAATACCTCAACCCTACCACCACGTTTCTTCCCAATGCCGGTACGGGGTTTTTCTCCCTGCCACTCCCCGATTCGGGATTAGGTGTCACTGGTGCGGTCAAGATCAATGATCGTTTCGCTATGATTGGCGTAATCTCCGACGCCAATGGCAATCGCTTTAACTATGGGGATATTGGCAAGGGTCAATTCTTCACGGCGATTGAATTCGCTGGCAAAATCGCCCCCAAAACTGAGAAAGCTGGTTATTCAAAGCTCACCTTCACGTACCACCCTGGTGGGAAGGCAATCAATGCCAGTACTGGTGAGCCAGGCTTTGGTGTCAGTTTGAAGCTGGAGCAAGAACTAACATCGGATGGTCGACTCATTGGTATTGCGCGATATGCCACGAACACTAATGATTCAGCAATATACAATCAACAAGCTGGTCTCCATTTAGTTTTGAACGAGCCACGAGTATTTAATCGGCTCAAAAATGACGCTGTTGGCTTGGCCTTTAATTGGGTTCAATCGACGTTTTCAGACGGGAATGAATATGACATCGAGGCCTTTTATCGGTTTCCAGTTATTCAGCTAGTGGACATGACCTTGCACTTCCAGCAAGTGTTCAATCCTTCGTTCGCCCCCAATATCGATTCTGCATCAGTGTTTAGCATTCGCTTAAAAACGAGCTTCTAAGAAAATAGAATATAGAATTTAGATCCGAGCAATAATAATGCTTCTGCCTTCAGCGTTCGTATCCGTTCAGTATTTTAATTTGCGATCGCTAAACAAAAATTGTAAACATACTGTAAAGCTAAGTGAGCAAATTTTTCCTTAAGATAGTCAATAATACGTAGATGATTAATTATGGCTAAATATTGGCTCAAAATAATAGGGCTAATACTTCTTACCTTGTCCATCACGTTTGCTTGTGGTAGACCAGAAAAATTGCCAGAAGCGACTAGTGAGCCTCAAGAGCTACAGGGAGCAATTCTCGTTTGGGCAGAAGTACCTCCACAATCGACGGAAAACGAGATAGTTAGTAACAAAAGCGCCTTACAAGACAGAATTGAGGAGTTTAAAGAACTTTATCCTGAAGTTCAGGTTCTTGTTGAATATTTTTTGCCAGGAGAGAGCCTAGAGCTATTTCAGTTACAAGCTAAGAGAGGTAGTGGTCCCGATCTATTACTAGTCAATACCAGCTACGAGATTGTTAGTTTAATTAAAAAGAAAGAATTAAGAGCTATTGATGAGTTTGAGATTAATTATTCTCAGTTTAGTGATGAGACGATTAAACAAATACGCTACCAAGACAAGATCTACGGCCTGCCTGTTTACTTGTCAACCCAACTGCTCTGCTCCAACAAGGATAAGGTAAAGAAAACGCCAAAAACTTTACAGGAGTTAATAGATCAAGCAAGACAAGGATATTCAGTTGGTTTGGTTTCAAGTTTAGCTGAAACGTTTTGGGGAGCTGGAATTTTTGGTGGTAAGTTATTTGATGATAGCGGTCGGTTCGCGTTGTTCGAAGGTAGAGGTTGGGTCAGGTGGATGGAATGGCTGATTGAAGCACAAAATGAACCAAATTTTATTCTCAGTAAAAACAAGGAAGTCCTACAAAATTCTTTTATCGAGGGTCAATTGGCATATCTAACTTGCTCTTCACGCTTAATTCCTTATTTAATAGGGGCTATGGGCAATAATAAATTAGGGGTGGCACTTCTCCCAGCGGAGGCAAATCGACCAGCAACTCCGTTACTAGAGGTGGGAGTCCTGTACTTCAATCGTGACTCTACTTTCAAACAAACTCAACTGGCACTAAAACTAGCAAAGTTTCTTAGCAGTAGACAGCAACAAGAGCGAGCACAAGCCTCATTTCTTTTTATTCCTAGCAATCAAGACGCAACTCTCAATCGGCAATTATTTCCTAGGCGATCTATTATGCTGGAGCAATCTAAAAGCGCTGTATCCATTGCTCTCGACAACATAGAAGAACTTAGAGTGCTCAGAAAAGACGGCAAAATTATTTATCAGAAGGTTTTACAAGGAGAGATGACCCCCGAGCAAGCAGCTAACGAGCTGAGCCAAACTATCAACCGTCAATTTGAAGTTCAGCAATAACAAGAGATAATGAATCAGGAAACTGTCCTAAGTCTTAATTACCTCTCTAGGGAACTTTTAAAATTAGAGATTATACTCCAACGACCCGCTGTCCAAACTCAAATCTTGGGCATGTTTCTTTCGATTCTATTAGCATTAGGATTTTCTAAAGGTCTCTGGATTCAACTAAAGCGAAGATTTCCGAAACTGAAACAGATAGATATTAGTCACCAGAAGCTTGACTGGCAACAGTATGGTTTTGCTTTAATTCGTTACCTATTGACTCCTACCCTCTGCTTTGTAACCGTTAGCCTGTTGATAATAGTTCTGAGGCAATGGGGCTGGGCTTTTGGGTATTTAGTTGACGGAGAGAGAATTCTGGTTGATTTTTGGCTCTATCGTTTCTTTTTGTTATCGATCTCTGCTCTATTTCCTGTTGAAACAGTAAATCGCTATCGCAATAGTTTATTTGCTCCTCTCTTTTTCTTGTTTATAGTTGGCAGAATACTCAACTGGTTTCTCGATCTGCAAGACATAGCTAAGGTTTCGTTGCTTAATCTTTTTGGTAAACCAGTAACTTTGGAAGCCATTTTCGTTATAATAGCTGGTTTTTATTTTTTAACTGTAACAACCTCATTACTAGAAAAGATCATAATTCTTTTCTTGCCTAGCAGATTATTTCCAGAACCCAAAGCTAAACAAGCTATTTCGATAGTCTTCCGCTACTTTGTGATTGGCATCGGGATCGTGATAATTTTTGGTTATATAGGTGTGAATCCCACAGCTTTTGCAGCCATTACTGGTGGTTTATCAGTAGGCATTGGTTTTGGGTTAAAAGAAGTTATTAGCAATTTTGTTAGTGGGGTCTGGCTATTATTTGAAGGATCTTTGAAGATAGGGGATATTATCCTTTTTGACGGAGAATGGAGTCAAGTAACAGGATTGGGTATCCGCGCTACTAAAGTCAAAGTCATTAAAAATAATTTTGAACTAATTATTCCCAACCAAACTTTCTTTACTCAGCAAGTCTCAACTTTAACTGGCAGCGACTCATTCATCCGCAGTTCTTTGCAGGTCGGAACGAGCTATGGTTCTAATCCCCAAAAAGTTGAGCAATTACTGGAACAAGTGGCTCGGAATCATCCTCAAGTTCTGAATGAACCAGTTCCTCAGGCTTTTTTTGTCGGTTTTGGGGAGTCTAGCTTAGATTTTGACTTAAGATTTTGGCTCGATGATCCAATGTTGAGCTTTCCTGTAACTAGCGAACTACGCAACCTAGTTTGGCAGACATTTGCCGAAAACAACATTGAAATTCCTTTTCCCCAGAGGGATTTACACATTCGCAGCAATAGTACTGTGTTAGAGGAAGATTAGCCAACAATTACTTTATTTTGAGGATAACGAAACTAGATCGCGGTGTTCAATATGATTACAAGCTTCAACCATTGTAATATAGTTAAACAAATATATTTCCCTCTAATTACTCTCTGGTAAAGGCTGCACCGAAACAACTCTGTTGTAATACAGTAGAATATGCAGTAATGAGTCGGTTTAAATAGACAAAACAATGCGAAAATATTGGCAATTTCTGATCACTCTTATTATAGTTACTTGTCTGACTGTTATCATTCAGCCCTGGCATCACTTCTTAGGACAAATGGCTGGAGACAGAGAACAGATAACTCTCGGACAAGTCATGGCACAGGAGGCGTCTGACAGCGATCAATCTGACAGTGATAAAGCCGATCTCAATAATGAGCAAAAGCAGGTAACTCCTGACAAGCCAGCTGCTCCCGTCGTTTTTAACGGAGAAACACTTTTTTCTCTTACAAGTCAACTTGAGAATATTTCTGCCAGCGAGCGAGCTGAAAGAGTGGTTATTAGAATCAAACGTGTAGCAGAAGATTATTCCCAAAGTATGGATTCAGTTAAATCTGAACAAATGGCGGAAAATGTCTTCGTGGTTAGTTCCTCGGAAAGAGAAATTCTGATGTTAACTAATGAAGATGCTCAAATAGTCAACCGACCTTTAGAAGATCTTAGTCATGAGTATGCAGATAAAATAAAAGCAGCAATTGCCCAATACCGCAAACAGCGTAGTTTTTCTCAGATGGTCAAATCTGCAATTTATACCATTCTCTCCCTGGGCGCTTTTATCCTTGTTGTGAGAACTATCAACTGGATTCACAAATTTAACGAAAATTTTTACAAAAATTGGCTGCGCAGACATTTGGCTCCTGATGATCATCGGGCTCGTTCCGGATTATGGGAATGGCTAAACATTATCGGTTTTGATTTATATCGGTTACTTTATGCAATTCACAAGATTATTTATTGGAGTGTAGTCCTCGTTATTGCCTATCTTTTTATTCCCTTGATTTTGAGCTTTTTCCCCTTAACTCATAAATTGAGTGACGCGATTTTGAGTGGCCTCTCCAATACTCTGAGCCATTTAGGGAATGCTTTTCTGGATTATCTGCCCAATCTATTTATTATTATTTCTATTTTTGCAGTGATTTATTTCATCACTGGATATTGTAAGAGATTTTTTCTGGCGATAGAAAATGAGACCATTTCTCTGCCAGGATTTTACCCCGATTGGGCCAAACCAACCTACAAGTTATCTGTTTTTTTAATAGTTGCATTCACTTTAGCTTTAATCTATTCCTACTTGCCTGGGGCAGATTCAGCTTCTTTTCAGGGAATTTCCATTTTCATTGGTGCCTTAGTAACCATTGGTGGAGCGGGAACCCTGGCTAGTCTTGTGGGGGGATTTATTATTATCTATACCCGTGCCTATCAAATCGGCGATCGCATTGAAGTTGATAATATTAAAGGAGATGTGGTCGAAAAAACCATCCTCTCAACTCGCATTTGTACACTCGATAACGAAGTCGTGACTATTCCCAATTCGAGTATCGTAGGAAGCAATATTGTTAATTACACTGCGGCGCTGCGAGATTTTAAGCGTCCGCTAGTTTTGCGCGCAACAATTACGCTGGGTTACGATGTACCTTGGCGGAAAGTCTATCAAACCTTAGTATCAGCGGCCAATGCAACCTCTCACATCATCAAGGAGCCAGCTCCTTTTGTGATCCAAATCAGTCTCGATGATTATTATGTCAGCTATCAGTTAAAAGCCTACACGGAACATCCTGAGTTGATGGTCAAGACCTATTCAGAACTCTATGAACACATTCAAGACAAGTGTAATGAAG
>JBFRWL010000568.1:0-15583 GCA_051439565.1 Prochloraceae cyanobacterium | reverse complement strand
TTACTGCTGGGATAGAATCGGTCAATTTTCACCAATTCTCGCCCGTACCACTCACACTTATATTCAAGTTGACGAAACATCTCACCCCCAAGAGGCATCGGAGATAGACCGAGCCAACTTGCGGTTTTTAACCATGTTTCTAACTCCCAAGTCTTCAATAGCTATCAAGCTATTTTCTCTCACCAACTTGGTGGTCAACTTATGCACAAAATCGGTACGAGCATCTTTAATTTGAGCATGTATAGACGCTACCTCAAGACGCACTTTATCTCGGTTCTTAGAGCCTTTGGTCTTCCGACTCAAAACCTTTTGCGCTGCTCTGAGCTTACGATACAGCTTCTTAAAATATTTATTGAAGAACTACGAGGAGTTAGCTGTTAGCTAGGGTGTTGTTACCTCTGAATTCTAAATTCTAAATTCTGACCCCTCTCTCAACCATTTGATCATTAATTTGACCCACCTACTGAATATAAATAACTTTGTTTTTATGCTAATTGTAATTTGCGGTGCTACTGCCACGGGTAAATCTGGTTTAGCCTTAGCTTTAGCTAGTCGCCTCAACTCAATAATTCTCAGTGCAGATTCTCGTCAAGTGTATCGGGAGTTTGACATAGGAACAGCTAAGCCGACTTGGGCAGAACAACAATTAGTCCCCCATTATTTGCTCGATATTTGTGCTCCTACTGAGACTCTAACCCTAGCCGAATATCAAGTACAAACCCAAGCTTTAATTGCTTCACTCCCTCACCCCCTCTCCCCCTCTCCCCCTCTCCTAGTAGGCGGTACTGGTTTGTATATCAAAGCGATCGTCAGAGGGTTGAAAATTCCTCGGGTTGCGCCGCAGCCTAAGTTGCGATCGCAGCTGGCATCTCTGGGTCAAGTTCAACTCTATGCTTTTTTATCTCAAGTAGATCCAACTGCTGCTAGCAAAATTCATCCTCACGATCGAGTAAGAACCCTACGCGCATTAGAAGTATTTTACGTCACCGGAAAACCTGTTTCCGAGCAGCAAGGGGAAAATCCTCCCGATTATCCTATCCTACAAATTGGCTTAGATTGCGATTCCGACTCAATTACTAATCGAATCCAACAACGCACCGAAAAAATGCTCGAATTAGGATTAGTCAAAGAAGTAGAAACCTTGTGTCAGCGATACGGTTGGGATTTACCTTTGTTGGATACTCTCGGTTATCGGGAAATGAAACAATATCTAGCAGGCGAAATCTCTCTATCCCAAGCAAAAGAGTTAACTGTGTTGCATACTCGTCAATTTGCTAAACGTCAACGCACTTGGTTTAGAGCTGATCCTAAAATAGAATGGTATGATGCAGACTCTCCTAATTTATTAGAGAGAGTTTGGCAACGAGTACAGGAGTTTAGAATTTAAGATAAATTTAATGGTCTATTTTTAGCTTGTGTCAATGATTTGTTGTCTTAACCCCGAGTGCGATCGACCTCTTAATAAAGAGCTTTATCAGTATTGCCTAAAGTGTGGCACACTTTTAAAAAAGCGCTTAAGAAATAGATATAAAATTGTCAAACCAATAGCTAGAGGAGGTTTTGGCAAAACTTACCTGGCACAAGATACCGATAAGTTTAACGAGTTGTGCTTAGTCAAACAACTAGCTTTTCAGCTCGAGGAAACTCGGGCAATAAACAAAACAAGAAATTTATTTGAGCAAGAAGCGAAACAATTACAAAGTTTGGGAGAACATCCCCAGATACCTACTCTACTAGCTTACTTTGAAGAAGATAACTCTCTCTACCTGGTACAGCAGTATATTAAAGGTCAAGACCTACTGGAGCAATTACAACAACAAGGTACATTTAGCGAAATTGAAATTGTCAAGTTTTTGCTAGATATATTGCCAGTTCTCCAGTTCGTTCACTCATGGGGAGTTATTCATCGTGATATCAAGCCTGGGAACATTATGTACTGTGAAGATGATGGTAAGTATGTTCTAATTGATTTTGGCTTGTCTAAGCTGCTTAAATCATCTATTTTCAAAAGTACAGGTACTAGTCTCGGTTCTCAGGGATATGTTGCACCAGAACAGATATGGAAAGGTAAAGCTGCACCTGCTAGCGATTTGTTTAGTTTGGGAGTTACCTGTTTTCATCTACTCAGTGGGATCGAACCTTATAGTTTATACATACAGCAAGGTTACGATTGGGTCAGAAACTGGCGACAGTCAATCACAACTACTTTAAGTCCTCAACTATTTTCTATTTTAGATAAGCTACTACAAATCGATATTAGTTGCCGCTACCAAAAACCAGAGCAAGTGCTAGAGGACTTGCAGCAGCAATTTTTAGTCGTAAATAATCCGCCAACTTCATTACCAGAAAAATTACCTCGACCCAAAATTACTACTTATTTTTCTTCTTTCAAGGTTATTGCTTCTGTGTTGACATTAGTAGGCGGAGTTTTTTGGGTAGGAAGTCAATTTCAGGCCAACAACAATATTTTAGGAAATACTGACCTAACTACCTCAGAAATTAAGTTAAAATCCAACTCTGCCTCTAGACTTTACCAGCAAGCACATAGTGAATACCAGTCAGGAAACTATCCCAAAGCAATTGAACATTACACCCAAGCGATTGATGTTAAGCCTGGTTATGCAGAAGCCTATTTCGGTCGGGGTAATGCCTACGACGACTTGAAAGATTATCGCAAGGCGATCGCCGATTACACCGAAGCGATTAAATACAAGTCTAACTATGTAGAGGCTTACAATAACCGAGGCAATGCTAAGAGAAAGTTAGGAGACAATGAAGGGGCAATCGAGGATTATAATCAAGCGATTAAATATAAATCTAACTATGCAGTTCCTTATTACAATCGAGGCATTGTCCGCGACGACTTGAAACAGTATGAAGAAGCGATCGCGGATTACACTCAAGCAATTAAATACAAGCCTAACTATGCAAATGCTTACTATAATCGCGCTGTTGCTCGTAGAAAGTCAGGAAAAGATCGCGAAGTAATCCACGATTATAACCAAGCGATTAAATATAAGTCTAACTATGCAGTTGCCTATAATAATCGCGGTGTTGTTCGCAACCAATTAAAAGATTATCGTCAGGCGATCGCTGATTACACGAAAGCGATTAAGTACAAGCCTGACTATGCAAATGCCTATTACAATCGCGGGATTGCCTACAAAAATTTAGGAGATCGGAAGAAGGCTGTAGCAGATTGGCAGCAAGCAGCAAAAATTTATCAGAAACAAGGAAAAGTCCAGGATCACCAAGATGTGAGTAACTTAATTAAACAATATAGTAATCCTAAATGAGGTCTAAGGTAAAACCAACTGGGCATCCTGATTAAAAAACCGACGATATACCCCCTCAGTTACCAAAACAGTGGTCATCAGATTCGCCGACACTAACACGAACAAAATTAAAATTTGATAGGATGCTGCGTCTAGAGGATCGCTCCCAGCTAATACCTGACCTGTAAACATTCCCGGTAAACTTACCATCCCTACTACCATCATTTGATTGAGGGTAGGAACTAAACCAATACGGATTGCTTCTGTACGATAAGTTGCTATAGCCTGTTTCGGTGTTGCTCCTAAACAAAGATGAGTTTCAATTTCCAGACGATTTTTATTAATTGTACTAGCCAAACGTTCTCCAGCTAGAGAAGCACCATTGATTGACTGTCCGAATACCATTCCTGCTAGGGGAATTAAATATTGAGGTTCGTACCAGTTTTGGGGCTGAATAATGAGTAAAATTGTATAGCTCAGAGTTAAGATACTACTGGCAAACAGCGACCCCCAGACGATCGGCAATAGTCCCTTAATTTTTTTACTGATGCGGTTGCTGGCGACAATAGCAGCAATAGTGAGCATTACTGACAAGACTAGCAATACTGCCCAAGGCTCTTTTAAATCAAAGATAAAAGCCAAAATGTAACCGACTGCCATAAGTTGGAGGAGCGATCGCGCGGCAGCAAAGGCTAACTGTCCTTCTAAGCCTAATTTTTGCCATACAGACAGCGCGATCGCTATACCGATCAGTCCTAAAGCTAAAACAAGATCAATGAAATTAAGTTCAACTAGATCGTTCACAATAATATTTTCTTTTGCGGTTAAATTTGATTGTTTGACATACTCTCGCCGTTAACCGCTAATCGCGGTTTAAGGGGAGATTCTCACACCTCACGATACTAGTTTTCTGCTTCTTACTGTGCCAAAAGCGAGTAATGTGACCAATACTCCCCGTCGCATCCAGTCCACAGACATTTTGAGCTACGCTATGCCCTAGCGCGCTTACTCCACGGTTTCTAATCTCTTGTGCTGCTGCTACATCTCTTGTGGTCGTATATCCGCACTCACTACAGCTATGAACTCTAATATCTAAAGTTTTCTTTCCAGTGTGTGCGCCACAGTTGGGACAAGTTTGGCTAGTACCATCTTTGTTGACTTTGGCAAAATAAGTATCGGTTTTGTGTGCCACCCACTCTAAGATATTCACGAACTGACCAAAACCAGCATCGGCACTTTGTTTGGACAACATTCCTCTTTGCCAACTGACAAAATTAATCTCTTCCACAAACAACATCCCTGCGCCATCACAAAGATGATGAGCTAGTTTAAAATGCCAATCTTTACGAGTGTCGGATATACGCTGATGCAGCCTAGCTATTTTCTGGTTTAATTTATGTCGATTATTGGATCCTTTGTGCTTATTTCTCAGTCTACGTTGCAGCAATTTAAGCTTGCTCTGTAGGGTTCTAAGAAATTTAGGACGTTTAATCTCCTCGCCATCACTAGTAGATATAAACTTATCAAAACCTAAATCTAAACCTCTGGGATGACCGTGAGGTAAGCTGTTAGGCATATCCACATCTAACTGCAGCGACAGCATCACAAAATAACCAGATGCTTTTCTTACTATCCTTGCTTGTTTAGGAACAAAGCCCTCAGGAATTGGACGAGACATTCTCCATTTAACCGCTTTCAAGCCAGGTAATTTAATCGAATCATTCGAGATTGGATTTTTATTTAACTGAGGAAAAACAAACGATCGCATTCGATATTTGTTTTTGAATCTAGGCGTTCCAAAACCCCTAGCCTTCATATCATCCCAAGCTCTGTCTAAAGTTCTTAGCGTTTGCTGTAAAACTTGAGCATTAGCAGATTTGAGAAATTCGCTATCTTTTTTGGCTTCAGTTAAATATTTAGCTTGTTTGTGGTAGTTAGGGAATGGCTCGTCAACTGAGAGAATGTATTCCTTATCAATTGAACAAGCATTAACAGGAGACTTACGACTAGCACACCAATCCAAGCGATGTCTTAAGGCAAAGTTCCAAACAGATCGACATACATCAAGAGTGTTCTCAATGCTTTCGATTTGTTCTTTAGTTGGTTCTAGCTTAAATTCGTAAGTTAAAGTAATCATGGCTATATTTTAGCCTACACAGAGATAAACTTTGTGTAGAAAATTTGAAGAGGCTAAAATATGTTTGTTTGTTGGTCGCGATTCATGAGGCAACATGCGCGGAATTCACTTCCGCGCTTTAAGTGCTGTCTCGCCGTTAATCGCTAATCGCGGTTTAACGGGAGTCCTCTCGCGACATTTAAGATAGATATAAATTCTTGGTAAGGACGAGTGAATAATATTCCCCCTTTCGATCTAACTAGGCAATATCAACTAATTGCTGAAGAAGTCGAAGCTGCTACACAAGAAATTCTTAAATCTGGTCGTTATATCGGCGGTTCTGTCGTTAATAGCTTTGAGGAAGATTTAGCAGCCTATATAGGCGTTCCTGAATGCATTTCCTGTAATTCTGGCACTGATGCCCTCTATCTTGCCCTGCGAGCCTTAAATATAGGTCCAGGAGATGAAGTAATTACTACACCTTTTACTTTTATTGCTACGGCTGAAACAATTATTATGGCTGGCGCGAAGCCAGTTTTTGTTGATATCGATGCTGAAACCTTTAATCTCGATCCAGATCGAGTCGAAGCAGCAATTACTCCTAAGACAAAAGCTATTATGCCAGTTCACCTGTTTGGGCAACCCGCAGACATGAATAAACTGATGGCGATCGCCCAAACTCACAACCTATTTGTGATTGAAGATTGCGCTCAAGCAACAGGTGCGGAGTGGAACGGTCAAAAAGTCGGTAGTATCGGACATATCGGCTGTTTTAGCTTCTACCCTACTAAAAATTTAGGCGCTTGCGGTGATGGAGGAGCAGTTACTACCAAAGATCCGGCGCTAGCTAAGACGATCCGGATACTCAAAGAACACGGGAGTAGCGATCGCTATCATCACGAACTTACTGGTATCAATAGCCGCCTAGATGCTCTTCAAGCGGCTGTCTTACAAATTAAGCTACGCCATCTCGATCGCTGGAACCAGCAGCGCCAGGAAATTGCCGATCGCTACCTAGAGTTACTCCAGTCTATTGTAGGAATTAAACTACCTCAAGTCTTAGCTGGAGGCAAAAGCGTTTGGAATCAATACACGATTTGGATAAGAGACAAAGGACAGCAAGCTGAATCTTATCGAGATCGAGTTCGCCACCAACTTAAACAGGTAGGTATCAGTTCAATGGTTTACTATCCCTTGCCTTTGCACTTACAGCCTGTCTACCAAGATTTAGGCTACCAGAAGGGACAAATCCCTGTATCAGAACAAGCCGCCTGCGAAGTATTATCTTTACCGATGTTTCCCGAAATCTCTGTTGAGGAACAGCAGCAGGTAGCTTACAGTTTAAAGGACTGTCTGGCTATGCCTCTTGGGAGTGACTGAGTTTAGGGGTCAGAGGTCAGAGATAGCAAACAACCAACACCTAACAGCTAACACCCCATACTCCTAATTTTTATATTCGTACAACCGGACGGCTAATGGTTGCCACAGCTTCTACGAGACCGCGAACTGCAGCTAGCATTGCTACTTCGCTATCGAGTTGATTAATCGCAGAACCAATTCCCACACCAGAAGCACCAGCGGCGATCGCCATCGGTACGGTTACGCTGGACAAACCAGAAGCGCACAGCACTGGTACGGATACAGCCTGAGAAATACTATAGGCTGCTGCTATGGTGGGGCTGGCTTTTTCTATTAGTCCCAAAATGCCAGGATGGAAGGGCTTGGCGCTGGTACCGCCTTCTGTTTGAATAATATCAGCACCTGCTTTTACTAAGTCTTCTGCTAGTTGTACTTGTTCGTCCAGAGGGAGAATGTGAGGAACTGTGACCGAGAGGGCAATCTCAGGCAGAAGCGATCTCGTCTTTTGAGTTAGTGCCAAAACTTCTGACCCAGAAAAATACTGTCCCTGAGCATAGAAACTATCAAAGTTACCAATTTCTATTAAATCTGCTCCAGCCTCTACTGCTTCGACAAACCGTTCTGGTTCTACAGCCGACACGCAAACGGGTAGACTAGTTTGGCTGCAAACGAAGCGTACTAAATCTCGATCGGCAGCAATATCAACAAAGGTTGCACCACCTGCTTCTGCTGCTTTGACAATTGCTACTACTCGCGAACGGTCAAAATTATTGAGGCCACTGATAACTTTGAGAGCTTTTCTTCGCTGAAAGTCTTTCGTTAGTCTAGGATGCATATTCATACTTAATCGCTAGCTAGGAACGCAGTTCGGTTTCCAGATAATACTACAGCCGATAAAGTAAAACAAATTTTTAGATACTAGACAGGTAAGGAGGTGAGTGGGTGAGGGAGGAGAAACACCTAAAACGTCGATTCAATAATAATAAAGATTCTGGATTGACTAGGGTAATTATTGATTGTCAAGACATATCTGCCATGAACAATTAACTATCAATAATCAACAAGAATTAATCGCTCGCACTGATTACTGAATTGGTGTTCTAGCATCTAAACCTGTCCTCACCAAGTAGTTTGCTCTCCAGAACCTAGTTCTTAGCTTCCTGAAAGGTCGTTGATTGTAGCTTTTGTTGTTTAAGATTTTTCAACTGATGTAGGAGTACTTCTATCTCTGCTTGCAAGTGCAGATATTTTACTTGTTGGTCGGCTTGATAAGAGTTCATTAATTTGGTCATAAGTTAATATTATTAGTCTGTTAACTGACGAATCTAGTATTTTACCCGTGAATCGCTGAAACAAATATTGATATTAATTATCAGCGATTTATTTTATATCTCGAACACAGCCTTAAATTGTATCTAATTTTTCTATTTGAGTATAATTTGCTGGCAATTATATAATTGAATCTAAAATCAAGCAAAAGTTAGCGACAAACAGGATCTATGGGATAATTAAGTGTACTTATTTATGTAAAAAGGTACAGCTAAACTTGTCAATCAAACTACAGGTAGAGATCGAGTGGTGCAAAGGAAAAGCAATCGCTTTGCTGCCCAGAAAGCACGAAAGTCGCTACTAAGGAGAAATTGTGCTGCTATCTAAAGGCTTTGAAATTGAAATGTACACTGGCACGCCCCAAGGTGATGTCGTCGGTTTATCAGATAGGATTGTTAGAGACTTAAACGGGTTTGTGCGGGAGCCAGACAGCCGCAATGTAGAATATACAACAGCACCTCTTTGTTGCTACGATCGCCTGCTGTGCGCCTTAGTCAGACCGCGCAGACAACTGAGAAAGTATCTGCAAAGTTTGGGCGATTATACCCTGATTCCTGGCAGCGCTCTGTCTTTGGGTTCGAGCGATCGCTTTTGGCGTTCCGATCCTCAAAATCCTTATCACACCTACATCGAGCAAACCTACGGCACCAAAGTAGTCACTGCTAGCGTACATATCAACATCGGGATCGGTGATTCGGAACAGTTAATGCGAGCTTGCCGTCTCCTGCGCCTAGAAGCTCCTCTCTACCTCGCCCTCAGCGCCTCTTCACCGTTTTTGGACGGACGCGCTACTGGCTATCATTCTACTCGCTGGCAGATTTTTCCTCAAACTCCACCTAGCGTACCTCTATTTGAAAATCACGCTCATTATATCCGCTGGACTGAAGCTGAGCTAGCTGCGGGAACCATGCAAAACGTCCGCCATCTCTGGATTTCGGTGCGACCTAATGGCGATCGCCGTCCCTATAATCTCAACCGTCTCGAATTGAGAATCTGCGATTTGATCGTCGATCCGATCGCTCTGTTAGCAGTTACAGCTTTATTAGAGGCTCGTTTAACTCAACTACTCGAAGATCCTAGCCTCGATCCCCTAGAACTTAGTCATTTGCCTGCTGCTAAGCGACAAGAAGAGTTAATCGCGATCGCCTATGCTAACGAGCAAGCAGTTGCACGAGAGAGTCTCGATGCTGAATTACAACACTGGCAAGATGGCAGAAAAATTCTCGCCAGAGATTGGATTGAAGAACTTTATCAAGAAGTATTTCCCATAGCCAAAAAGCGGGGTTTTAGTTGTTTTATTCTACCTGTCAAAAAAATTCTACGAGAAGGCAATTCTGCCCAGAAATGGTTGCACTTACACCAACAAGGTCTTGACATACGCTCAATTATCACAGGGGCAATTCAAACCGTAGAGCATCAAGAAAAAGAACTAGAAGATAAGTTGTGTGAGTCGCTTTTGGTTGCATAAAGAAGGCAGGAGGTAGAGGGGAAAAGGAAACAATTAGTGGGTCACAATCCCCCACTACTATAGATAGAAAAATAATATAGGGGTCTGAATGCCTAGAGTGGTTTTAGTTAATCCGGAAATTCCGCCAAATACGGGAAATATAGCCCGAACTTGTGCGGCAACCGGAACAGAGTTGCATTTAGTTGGTCCGCTAGGATTTGAGATTAGCGATCGCTACTTGAAACGAGCTGGGTTAGACTACTGGCCTTACGTGAATTTGCATTACCACGATAGCATCCAAGATTTTTGGTCAATCCATCACCAAAGAGGAGGAAGATTAATTGGGTTTAGCGTCTCTGGTAAGTACAGCTACCTAGAATGTCAATTTCAAGCTGATGACTGGCTGCTCTTTGGTTGCGAAACTCAGGGTTTACCTACTACAGTCCGAGAAAGCTGCGACGTGATGGTTTATATACCCATGAGTCAGCCAAAAGTCCGCAGTTTAAATCTTTCCGTTAGCGTTGCTGTTGGTTTGTTTGAAGCACGCCGCCAGCTTGGCTATCTCAAGTAATACCAATTTCGGTTAAGATTTCTACCTAACTAAGTTTGACACTTCAACGATCGAGACACTATAAATAATCTTGTACTTATTTGACCTCGATCGTCAGGCAGTAATCCACTCTCATTAGCAGTATGGGCCTAATGAAACAAAACAATCATTTCGCTGTTATCCTCAGTGCTACTGCACTTCTATGTGCCAATGGTTTAGCAATGCTAACCTTGAACTCATCTAACGCTACAGCTAAAACTGTTGGTACTCAGAAAGCTCAAACAAGAGAGCGCCGCGTAGCGGAGCTCTTCGAGAGCGACAGTAATATTACTGGACAAAAACAACAGACCAAGGCGATCCCAACCTTGGCACCCATACCTCTCGATCGCGCTCAAGCTAATGATTTTTTGGACATTCGGGGTGTTGGCGATTCGGGAATGGCACTTACCTACAGACAGCCTTTTAAATTAAACCAGAAATTACCGACAGGAGGATCGGCTAACTTCGGTCAACGCCTAGATGCCTTAGATCCCACAGGCAAGTCCTACCGTGGGGATTTATCCTTTATTAATTGGGAAACTGTAGTCGGAAACAGGTGCCAGCGCTTTCGCGGTAAACCCAGTCCCACCTCTTATGCCTTTGTTTCCCATCCAGATAATTTAGTAGAAGTTTATCGTAGAGGTTTTAATCTTATTGGTCTTGCCAACAACCATAGCTGGGATTGTCCGATCGGAGAAAATGGAACTCACGGAGCTTTAGTTTCGTCACAATACATGCAGCAATTAAGTCGGCAAATTCCTGCCAACTGGTTGTGGCATGGTGTCGGTCAAACCAACCAAAAAGCTAGAGCAGCTGTCAAAACCATCGACATTAAAGGCAAATCAATTAAAATAGCCTTTGCTAGTCTCTATCTGGGAGGAGCTTGCACTTACATTACTTGTATAAGTGATAAAAATGCTGTCTTGCGATCTTTGCGGGATGCTAATGCCGACATCAGGATCTTATCCATTCACAGTTGGAATAGTTCCACACAACAGCAGTTGGTAAATACGGGTCAAGATTTTATCCGTAACTACAAAGGCGATATTGTCTTTGGTCACGGTCCTCACGTCTGGAAACCTATTACCATAGTTCAATCTAAATCTGGCAAGAAAGGTGTAATGTTTGAAAGCCTAGGCAACTTTATTCATCCCGATCTAGCAGCTAAACGCAAAGACATGATTGGTAGGGTGCTTTTCGATCTCCAAACTTTAGAATTACGACAGATACAGGCGATTCCTCTTAAAGTTAACTCCGCCGTGGCTAGCTTTAAAGGCGCGCCCAATCCTCAATACATACCAGCCAGAAACTTTAACTGGCGCGTCATCAGCAATCCTAGCTGGCGAAGCGGGATGAGTTCTCCAGTCAGAGGAGTTTACTATAATTTGGATTCCTGATAATTGTCATCACAAATTCTAAATAAGGAGGTTTGACTAATGCCGATTTTCAGATTTAACATTATTTAACATTACTAGGAGAAAAATATTAAAATAATTGGTCAAGAAAATTTGACAAATAAAAGAAATTAGTGTAGTCTTGCGTTGAAATTTTGGCATATATTTACAGTCAGTAAAGATTCCAATTCCGATATAAATACACTTAAAAGTGGTTAGGTGAGGAGGTTGTTGTTGAAAGATATATTGATTGAAAAAGTCAAGCCAATTCTATCCTGTCCAGCAGAATTTGTTCAGATGCCGGAGGAGTTAGTAGTCAAGCAATCTGAAGACGAAACCGGGTCAACCGAGGGATATCGTCGAGTTCGCAGATCTGCTGCCATGATTGGGCTAGCAATTTCTATGGGTGCAACCGGAATATTGCTGCCCAAACTGGAAGATAAAGCTTTAGCTGCCGAAGCTATAAATTCACAGCCGACCTTGACCAGCTTTTCTTCTAAAAAGAAAGTTGCCCGTAGCTCATCTCCAAAACCGGCAGTAAAATCTACTTCCTCCTCAGACAAGTTAGCAGCTAAGAAGGTATTAACCGTAGCTAGAGCTAAAGTAGTAACTACTCCCAAATCATCCTCAGTATCGCAAATAGTTAAAATAGCTTCACCAGCGATCGCCCATAGAGTAGATTCAGGAGAGACTATTTGGACCCTTGCTCGCAAATATCAGGTAGACCCAGAAGCGATCGCTGCCTCTAACAACCTCAAACCAGAGACAACTCTTTCCGTAGGACAAACACTAAAAATTCCCTCAGTTAACGGAATTGTTCGCGAAATAGCTCAAGAAGGCGAAACATTAGAACAAATATCTGATTCTTATGGAGTAGAAGCCAAACAATTGCAGCTTTCTGAAGAGGTATCGCCAGGGGAAAAATTGCCAGAGGGTAAATTAGTTACCATTCCTGGCAAAGTAGATTATCTCCTACAGCAGCAACAAAACTATGCTCTCAAAAGCTTAAGAAGCAAGCAAAAAAGCTTACGGCAAAGTTTGGCTCAGCTAAAGCTAAGCCCTCAGCAGTCTTCAAGATCTGAGCGCAGCGCAGCAGTAGCAAGCAAAGAATCAGCGATTATTCAAAGATGGCAAAAACCCATTTTGCTAACTGAGGTAAATAATAAGCTAGATATACCTCAACCAAAGCTAATAGCAAGAACGCCAGATTTAGTTTATGTAGTTAAACCTGGAGATACCCTCGATCTAATCGCTCGTCGTTTCAGAATATCTCTCACCGAACTGGTACAGGCAAATGATATTAGTAATCCTAATCTGATTGAAGTCAATCAAAGGTTGAGCATTCCTCAGATTAGCCAATCTGAGAATACCATCCCAACTTTTTCTAATTCATCGGGTAATTACACCGCCAGGCGCTCTCGTTTTTCTAGTGCTCCTTTAGTCTCAGCAGAAGTTGACGAAGCAACCAAAGAGGTAAAATCTCAGAGTGTCAAACAGCGAAATCAGTCGGTAGAAAATCTAGACAATCAAACGAGCCCTAAAGCTAACTCCTATATACAAAAACTGAGAGCTGATATTGAAAGATTGCAGGAGGAGTATAAAAATCAGAGAGCAAGTAATAAAAATCAAGCTCGAGAATTGACGACTAATGCTAGTCAGTCGCTCGTTTCCCCATTAAACAATAATCTTGCTGTTGCCTCTGAGTCCTCTACTAATCCTGAATGGTTAAAACAGCGCCTGCAAAGACAAACTAATCAATCCTCAAGCAATACTTTCAGCATTCAGTCTCGAAGCAGAAGACGGCTTGAGTTGCCAGTATTGAGTCCTTTAAGAAGATTTTCTGCTGATGATTCTAATGCCCAGAAAAAACTAGTAGTTTCTGCTCCTAGAGGTGTACAAAATTATAATCAGCTGCTACGGACAACGACAGGAGATAAGGTGACCCCTGAATTGCCTCCCTTGTCCTCACCAGAACAGTATTTGCCAGACAATCCCAATATTCCCACTAGATTTAATGGTTATATTTGGCCAGCTAAGGCAGTTCTTACTTCTGGTTACGGCTGGCGTTGGGGCAGAATGCATAAAGGAATCGATCTTGCGGGTCCCATTGGCACTCCCATCCTAGCTGCTGCTTCTGGTGAGGTTGTTTCTGCTGGCTGGAATTCTGGCGGCTTCGGCAATTTGATTAAACTGAAACATCCTGATGGCAGCACAACAATATACGCTCATAACAACCGGATTTTAGTACGTCGAGGTCAAAGGGTGAGACAAGGTCAGCAAATTGCTGAAATGGGCAGCACCGGATATAGCACGGGTCCTCATTTACACTTTGAAATACACCCTAAGGGAAGGGGAGCAGTTAATCCCATGGCTTATTTGTCTAAAAACAGGCGCTAATTGAGAGGGGAATGGGTTAGTACAAGGAGAAATCTCGCTTAAAACTCTCTCTCCTCCTGCTCCTTCTCCTTGTCTTCATCGATTAGTTTGCAGACAGACCACTAGTCAGGTTAATAGTTTTTCTTGAGCTGGAAAATATTCAGGTTCTTGTTTTATAATAGAAAAGCGTTTTTAGCGAGGCTCAGTAGCTCAGTCGGTCAGAGCAGGGGACTCATAAGCCCAAGGTCGGCAGTTCAAGTCTGCCCTGAGCCATTTCAATCTTGTCGAGTTCCTTTCTTGACACGTTGGTTATTTCTATCAAGGATTCCACTCCATCTTTAAATAAACCCCTAAATCTTCAACAATTTGGAATCCCAAACGCTGATAGAGTCGCAAAGCGGGATTAAAATGTTCCACGTGCAGGGTAATTGGTTTGCTAGTCTCAGTTGCCTCTGTTATCAGTTCTCCAATCAACCACGTGCCAATTCCTCGATTGCGATAGTTGGATATTAAAGCAATATCTATCAGTCTAATTTTGCGATCGCCTCGGAAAATATAGATACGTCCGATCGCCTCGACCTGCAATAAAATAATTCGCCGTTCCGCCTCTGCATAATGCGTGTTGTAGTGGGCGGTTTGCGCCTGAAATTGCTGTTTGAGAAAGGCATCGCACTGTTGGGGCGTAAACTGTCCCCATGCGTTCAATTCTTCAATGCGAGTGCTGCGATACAGTTGATATAAAAATGCCTCGTCTGCGGGGACGACAGGACGAAACTTAATCGCACTCACGTCGGTCATTGTTGAAGACATAAAAATTTTAGATTGTAGATTTTCAATTGGGGAATTTGGCTGGCTGTTTTTCCTGCCCTCAGATAAGGGGATAAGTGCGATCGCACTGAGGGAAATCTAACTCGATAATGTAATCGCGATCGCCTCTGTTCAAAAACTCGTCCATCTAATAATTTAAGAAAATGATATGAATGACGTTTACTTGCACTATTTATTCAACAATTATATGATGTAAAAGCTGTAGGCCTACACACCTAGAAAAGCTAGTAAAAAGGAAACAATACTATGAGTGAACCATTTCTAGGCGAAATCCGCATGGTTGGTTTTAACTTCCCGCCACGGGGATGGGCTTTCTGTGACGGGCAGCTGTTATCCATCTCCGAAAACACGGCCCTGTATTCTCTCCTCGGAACCACTTATGGGGGCGACGGGCGAACTAACTTTGCCCTCCCCGATCTCCGGGGTGCTTTTCCCCTCGGTCAAGGTCAGCGGCCCAGTGGTTCCCTCTATCGTGGGGGAGAAAGAGGTGGTAGCGAGACGATAAATCTGACACAGGAGAATATGCCAGCGCACACTCACGCATTAGTGGCTAGCAACCAGGCGGGAAACTCAACACATCCGGGTAACAAGATCCTGGCCGAGTCCTCAGAAGGCGATAGCATTTATGGCGATACCCAGAACAAGACGAACATGAATTCGGACGCTATTGGTAGTACGGGCGGCGATCGGGCGGTAAACAAAATGCCACCTTTTTTAACTGTTTACTACATCATCGCTCTAGAGGGGATCTTCCCGCCGCGCAATTAAGTAATTTTAGGCTAAGCTAATGTACATTTAATACCAATTCTATTTAAGATTGTTACACTTCGATGAGGAAAGGGAACAGATTCAGATAATTGATGTGTAGCA
>JBFRWL010000567.1:0-7790 GCA_051439565.1 Prochloraceae cyanobacterium | reverse complement strand
AGAAATCACACAGTTCCTTTCCGTTCTTTTCTCACAAATGACTTACGATTGCTATAGTCTGGGCCAGAGTTTCTCCGGCACCAGATGATTTGAGCATGGCTCCTAAAGCTCCACCAGCTGCAGTCATAAAAATAATTGGTCCAGCAGCAATTAAAGATTCGTCCATCAGCTAAAAAACCTGAATTTTTTCCTCAATCTTGAGCTTAGGCTGATCAGAGCCAAGATCGCTACTATGCTCATAGCAATGTTGGCATTACCAAAAAAGGTAGCCAAGTTTCTTTCGGGATCTGCTTCAGGAAAACTCATGGCAATAAACATCTAGAATCAGAGAGCTTGCTGCGATATTTTAAGTCCTCCTACAAGTGAGTCCGACCACGGCATAAATATTCCTGACCTCTGACCCCTAACTCCTCTCTCAAGAAAACTTTTTGCTTTTTGTCCGAGTACTTAGAGTACGATTAATATTAATTAAGCTATAACTAATAATTATCAAATACGAACCAAGCACTACTGGTCTAAATCTTAATCTCGATGTCTGTTGAGGAAGAAAACTATGTCACTAATTCATTGGGATAAGTCTGTACTTTCCTTTCACCTGAAAGAAATCATTGAAGATGGTCATGGAAACAATCCGGTTGCCTTGGCGGGACTAGGCGCGATCGCAGTAAGCTCTCTTCTTGTCCCTGCGGTAACAAAACTAGGCAGACCTTTCGTGAAAGCAGCGATTAAGAAGAGTTTATCTGTTTATCGAGAAAGTAAGTCATTAGCAGTTAACTCTTCCAGTACTAAATTAACTAAAATTTGGCAACAAGCAGCGACCGCCGGTCAGAATAATAGCGATCGAACTAACTCAAAGCAATTAACAAATTAGTTGTCTTGAGTATCTGGATTTGTATGAGATTCAGCCATTAAACCTGCTGCTACACTTACTTTTTTAGCTTGTTCGGCTGCTACTTCAGCTTTTGCTTCGGCAACAATATCCCCGATCGCTTCTCCGGTTTCGGCGATCGCTCCTTTGGTTTTTTCATAGAGGCTGACACCACTTTTGATTGCTGCTTTAGCCAAAGGTCTGACTAGAACAAATACTGTGGGAGCTAAAATTACTGCTCCTAACCCAATTGCTATAGTTTGAACGGGGTTATTTCTGTAAGCATTTTGAACTCGATCGACGAGGGAATTTCCTAGTTGTTGTATTGGTGGCATAGTCTTAGTTGCTCCTGAAATTAATTGATTTTTACACTTTACTATTACTGGAAATGTAATCTTTTTCCTCCAACTGATGTTGTACCAGAGGACGAAGACTGTTAAGTCCAGCAGCGATCGCCGAACCATTGTGAACTACTGTAGCGATGAGTGGATTTAATCCAACTGTAGAAGCTAAACCCATAGCCATTAAATTGGGAGCCACTACCAGCAGCGTATTTTGCTCGATCGTTTTCTTGGTTTCCTGGGCAATATTGAGTGCTTCCATCAAACTAGTTAAGTCATTATTCATCAGTACCACATCAGCTATTTCTCTGGCAATCTCCGAACCATCGGCAAAAGATACTGAGACATCTGCATAAGCTAAAGCAACCGAATCATTCAAGCCATCACCGACAAAGGCGACAGTTTTACCAGCCAATTTTAAATCGCGGACGATCGCTGCTTTTTGTTCGGGAAAAGCTTGGGCGTGGACTTGAGGGAGAGGAATATTTAATGCCTCTGCTACTATTTGGGCGCGTTTTTGATTATCTCCGGTCAATAAATGAATCTCGCAACCAGAAGCTTGAAGAGATCGTATCAAACCAGGGCTTTCTAGACGTAGGGGATCGGCATATTGAATTACTCCTTGTAATTCTCCATCACAACCGACATAGATTAAAGATAACCATTCTGAACTAGCGGATTTTTCCTCTAAATCGCAGCTATGACGCAAAGGAAAAGCTTTAGTTTCTAAACATTCTAAACTGATTCCCTCTTCAGCTAAGAAGCGATCGCTACCTACTAAAACTTCTCGTGATTCGATCGTGGCGCGAATGCCTAGACCAACTTCATAGTTCCATTCTTGGCGACGGGGAACCTTTATATTCTGGCTTTGAGCGTAATTGGTAATTGCTTCAGCTACAGGATGGGCGATCCTCTGTTCGGCAGCCGCAGCTAAAGTTAGCACTTGTTCGGCAGACATCCTGCCTGGTATAGTTTGAATTCCCACAACAGTTAGTTGTCCTTGGGTTAAAGTTCCCGTTTTATCAAAGACAACTGTATCTACTTCTGCTAATTGTTCGATGGTTCTGCCGCTGCGTACTAAAATACCGTGGCGCGTGTTGTGGTTTAATGCGCTTAAAAATGCTGTCGGCATAGAAACACGTATACCTGTAACAAAATCCAAAGTTAGGATCGAAGCTGCCCTAGCTGGTTCTCCAGTAACCACTGAGACCACACTAGCTAAAACCAAGGAAGGTAAAATTAACCGATCTGCTAGCTGGGCTGCATAGTTGGCCATGCGAGTATCCTCTACTGGCGCATTTTGTAAGAGTTCGAGACTAGCAGCAGCACGAGTCTGTTTTCCTACCCTGTCAGCACGAATGTAAATTTGTCCAGAACGAATCAGAGTCGAAGCATAAACCTCCGTTCCTACGTCAGCAACAATTGGCATTGATTCACCTGTCAGTTGCTGTTGGTCGATCGTGGCTAGACCTTTAATGACTTCTCCATCTACAGGAATTTGTTCTCCAGGATAGACGATTACGGTTTCTCCTGGTTGTACGCGATCGCTCTCAATCTGTACGGGATTTCCTTCTCTCAATACCCAAGCAAAATGTCCGATGGCATCGAGGAGATCGGCTGTTTGGGTTTCTGTAGAACGGGCGGTGCGATCGCGACTAAAATCCCCTAGTTCGTGGAGAGTAATTACTAAAGCAGGAGTCACTAGTTGTCCTTGCCAATAACTCAAACCCAATGCCAGTAAATCTAAACAGTCAATATTCAGTTTGCGATCGGCAAAAATGCTTTGACTGGCTCTTTTGACGATGGGGAAGGTTACAGTTGCTAGACTAGCAAGGGCGATCGGTCGCAACCAAACCAATCCGCTTTGACCACTCAACCAACTAACGATAGTAGTGAAGACAGGTAATGTTAAACTCGACCAATTTTCTATTTCTGAAGTCTCATTCTTAGTTTGTTGACTTGGGACTGACTTAGTTGTAGGTTCTTGTTGAATTAAATTTTCTAAAGCAGAGGCAATTTCTGCCAGTGAAGAATTTCTATAGCTGTAATCGATCGCGATCGAAGCTGCAACACGATTGACCCTTACACCATTGATTCCCGGTTGAGCGAGTAAGAATTGTTTGAGATTGGTTGCATAGTCTGAGTCATCTCTTAATCGGTAGATGCGAAATCTAACTCTACCTGGAATATGATGAACCGAACAAGGTAGAGAACGATAAACTTCGATCTGTTGTCTATCAATTGCGTATAGGGAATTGGTCAACTAGTTACTCTCCTTGTCAGTTAATTGTTGATTGTTGATTGTTATTGTCTACCTTGTCTCCCCTGCCCTCTGCTCACCTGCCCTCTGCCTCCTGCCTTCTATTAATTAGACACTGCTTGGGGAATTTGATGCTCTTGCCGAACAGTATTGACAATATTCATCAAACGCATTCCCAATTCCCAATCAGACAGTCCTTGAGTGTTATAGTTAATGGCCAGCGAAGCTGCTGCACGATTAATTCGGACGTGGTTGACATGTTCATCCAATTTTAAAGCCTGTTGTAAACGACGGGCAAAATCAGCATCAGTTGCTAGCTGAGGCATCTGCAAACGAACTCGTCCTGGAACAGCATGAGCGATCGTATAGCCTTGGAGATTAGTCTCTGATGCTCCGATCTCTTGCACAGCCGAACTAGAATTATTGCTTTCGGTTAGTGCCGATGGTTTTTCTTGTTTGAGTTGGGTAAAGATTTGACGAGCTAAACTTGCTACCAATAAGTTAACTAGCAGGGCGTTTGCTCCTCGTAGTTTAAACTGAGAGGTAATAAATACTCCGATCGCCACTGGGAGAATCATTTCTATCTCTCCATGTTCTCTTAAAAATGACCCCAACTGCGAGGCTGCATCTTCTGCGGAGAGATTAGTAAAATTATTGGTTGAACTTGTAGCTGTCATCCTTATGATTCACTCCTAAGTCTATAAATAAGTAAAATTTGCTTTCATAGCCAGCAGTCCACAGGCGATCTACTACTTGAGCCTTTGCCAGTGCCATCAAAATTCGCGGAAGGGTACTGCAACCATAGTGCTAGCTTGGTCGTAGGGGAATTCCGCGCCTCCAATTATTGTCCGTCTCTTGCTGCCTAATCTCGTCAAGTTCCATAGATTGGAATTAACTTTTCCCAGAGGCGAAAGCTACCATTACTTGGTTAGCCATTCCTGCATCTAAGCCAATTTGTTCATCTTGAGTACAAACAATTACAGAACCGCTCTTAGTCTTACTAATAACTCGAGCCTCTGAACCTAGAGTTAAACCCATCTTACTCAGAGAATTTAACATGTTTTTCCCACTCTGGATTTGTTGAATCACAACCCGATCGCCAACCTTAGTTGTTGATAAGGGAAACACTTGCTCTATCTTTAATTGGTTCTGGGTTAACTCTGGAGCAGATTTTGCTCGATTTCCCCTGTCATTTCGTTTTTCGGCTGTTTCTCCAACAAAAGTAAACTCCCATCCTTTACGCCTTCGGTGTCGTTGCTTTCGCTGGTTAAACTCGTCATCCATTTTTTCACTTTCTGAATAATTCAAGACTCTTATTAAAAATTTTTATCATTACTTTGACTTACTAATACTATAATTAGCCGTACGAATAGATATTCATTAAGACATATTTAAGTTTTGGATAATGAGCAAGGCAGAAGGTTGACATTCTGGCAAAGGCACGAGAATTCTGATGAAAGAAGGAGCAAGAGTTTAAGAACCCTGCTGAATCTTTATTCAGTAGGGTTTGATCACAAGGGGTGGAGTACTATAGCTAATAATTACCTTCTGCCCTCTGCCTACTGCCTTCTGCCTTCTTCAATTGACCTATTTAAGCTTTAGTTTTCGCGGCCAACAGCGATCGCCCAGCTAAACTCTGGAAATACTTCCCACCAACAATGAGTAAAAAGACCACATAGGCGATCGCTTGCACGAAATAGAGAGTTTCTCGGTAGCCAAACAGAGACTTAAGAATAATGCCGGGAAATTCTCGGTCTGGTAAAAATCCCGATGCATCCCAAACCTGCGGGCCTAAAATACAAGATGCAGCATTAGCAGAACATAAACCAGCATAGTGCCAGTCTAGTTGAGACCATAGAGCTATGGCACTATCAAAATGCTTCAAGACACCAACAACTAAACCACCTACAATTAGTAGTAACAAAATCCCCATCACTTGGAAAAATAGACCGATATCTATCTTAACTCCCCATCGAAACAGCAAAAAGCCAAGTACTGCTGCTGCTATCAAGCCAGCGATCGCCCCCAGCGCCGGAAGCGTCCATCCCTCTTGAAACTTGGCAATAATAAACAAAACTGTTTCAAAGCCTTCTCGCAACACAGCAATAAAAATCAGAATAAAGATCGCTTTACCCGCACCGCTATTAGCTGCCAAAGCAGTGCGAATTGCTCCTTCTACTTCCGACTTAATTGATTTAGCTTGTTGCGTCATCCAGATTAGCATCCAACTGAGCATGGCGATCGCCACTAACCCAAATATGCCTTCTAAAATCTCTTTAACTACCGGAGTATACTGACTGTTAGAGGTTTCCAATCCTTGAAGGATTCCTCCTAGAGATAATCCCACCATCATGCTGGCAACAATTCCCCCGCTAATTCCCAAGTAAACCCAGCGATAAAGGGAAGTCTGCTGCGCTTTATTTAAGCAGGCTAGGACAATTCCAACTACAAGGGCAGCTTCAAACCCTTCTCGGAGTGTAACTACAAAAGTTGGTAATGCTGCACTAAAATCCATAAACTCTAGAGTCACTATTAAGAAATATACTAAATAAAATTATAAATACTAGACTTCTTGCCAAAGTACCAATTACTCTGAGGTAGGCAACAGATTCAGAGAATTTGTGTTAAGTTAAGCATCTCCAAGATTAGTAAGTTGAAGTTTTCAAGCTATCTAAGTTGTCATTAAAATTCTTCAAGCAATTGATTTTTGGAGTGGCAATTGCTTTAGATTACAGGATAGTTCAACAAATAAATATTGAAAGTGAGTTGAGCAAAGATGGCATCCACAGAAAAACTCAGACTGCAAGAAACTCGCGAACAAGACATTCCCTGGAAAAAGTGGGGACCTTACCTCAGCGAACGTCAGTGGGGTACAGTACGGGAAGATTATAGCGATGACGGTAACGCTTGGAACTATTTTTCCCACGAGCAAGCGCGATCGCGTGCCTATCATTGGGGAGAAGATGGACTGGCTGGTATTTCTGATGACAAGCAACTGCTCTGTTTTGCTTTAGCTTTATGGAATGGTAAAGATAAGATTCTCAAAGAACGACTTTTCGGACTAACCAACAGTGAGGGAAATCATGGAGAGGATGTTAAGGAATACTATTTTTACCTAGATAGTACGCCCACGCACTCCTACATGAAGTATTTATACAAATATCCCCAAGGGGAGTTTCCCTATGTAGATCTGGTCAAGACCAATCAAGGGCGATCGCAAAAAGAACCCGAATACGAACTCCTCGACACAGAGATCTTTGACGAAGATAAATACTTTGATATTTTTGTAGAATATGCCAAGGCAGAGGCAGAAGATCTCCTGATTCAGATTAGTATTTGCAACCGAGGACCCGAAGCAGCATCGTTACGAGTACTGCCAACTCTGTGGTTCCGCAACACCTGGTCTTGGACTGAAGATGTAACTACTAGACCTATGCTCGCAGGTGCAGAAAACGTCAGGGCTATCCATCCCGAACTTGGTGAATATCGGTTGTACTGTGAAGGAACCCCGCAACTGCTGTTTACCGAAAACGAAACTAATAATGAAAAATTGTTTAGCAGTGCCAATGCTTATCCTTACCTCAAAGATGGCATCAACGATTATGTAGTAAGTGGCAAAGAAAACGTTCTCAACCCGGACAAAGTAGGCACAAAAGTAGCAGCAGATTACAATCTTACAGTTGCGGCTGGTGAAACCAAGATTGTGCGCCTACGCCTTACTCAAACACTGTTTGGACCAGATGAAAACGCTTTTGATGAGAACTTTGAGCAGCAGTTTCAAGCTCGCAAGAAAGAGGCAGACGAATTCTACCACGAGCTAATACCTGAGTCCCTCTCAGAAGATGAAGGACGAGTGATGCGACAAGCCTTAGCCGGAATGATGTGGACTAAGCAATACTACGAGTATGATGTTAAGACCTGGCTGAAAGAACATACTCAAGAGGGGATCAGTTTCCGCAACAGTGCTTGGACTCACATGGTTAACCACGACGTTATCTCTATGCCAGACAAGTGGGAATACCCCTGGTACGCTACTTGGGATCTTGCCTTTCATACCATTGCGCTGGTGCTAGTGGATAACGATTTTGCCAAGCAACAGCTGCTGCTGTTTCTAGAAGACCGCTACCTGCACCCCAATGGGCAACTTCCTGCTTATGAGTGGAATTTTAGCGATGTGAACCCACCAGTACATCCCTTTGCTGTCTTAACTGTGTACTTAATCGAAAAGGAAAACCGTGGCGGTGAGGGAGATATCGACTTTTTAAAACGCGCCTTCAACAAACTGATCTTCAACTTCAACTGGTGGATTAATAAGAAAGAC
>JBFRWL010000566.1:0-4347 GCA_051439565.1 Prochloraceae cyanobacterium | reverse complement strand
CGTTCATACAGTAATTGAAGTCTGTTATCGTCAGGGTTCCACTACTACCGATAAATAATGTTATCTCACTAGGAGAGGTTTTATTAAACCTCTCTATTCCTGTCCCTTATGTTAACCTTTGTAACAATATTGCCGTCATGCTGGCATAAGGTATTGACAGCAAGATGGAAAGACGATAAATATTATGTATGCCCGGGTAAAACCAATGAAAGTGATATGCAACAAAAGCAAAAAGTCACACTCTATCTACCCCCAGGACTTCACCGTCAGCTCAAGATCAAAGCCGCGATAGAAGACGAATCTATGTCGGCAATGGTGCAAAGAGCAATCGGCTTCTACTTAAAATATCCAGAAAAGGTAGAAGAGCAAGAGCCATCTCACGGAAGGACTCATCAAATTCATATCTGTCCTGAATGCGAAGCGGCGATGGTGATGCGAGAGGGAGAAATGGTTTCCCTAAAAAGCCACAAGAGCCTAGTATCAGAAGACTTTCCCATAGAAGTAGAAGTAACGGAAAAAGTTGAAACCCAGACTAACTCTCAGGGAGAAGAAGAGCTGGTACCTTGCTAAACAGCTTTGGGGAACGCCAACCGTAACGAGGTAAGTGGTTAAACCGTAAATCTATCTATAAATAGGTCGATGTTATGAAAGAAGAGCTAAGTATACTCATTCAAGCTCAATATCCCCTCATCTACCTCGTCACTCATGAAGAAGAGCGAGCGGAGCAAGCGATTGGCAGAATCGCTCAAATGAAGACCCAGCATCGGCGAGTCTTTATTTGGACAGTTACTCACGGAATTGTCGAGCACGGTCAACCCAGCCACACCACTCAGCATAACACTGTCTCACCTGAAGCAGCTATAGAGTGGGTGATTAGACAAAGAGAACCAGGTATTTATATATTTAAAGATTTACATCCATTTATAGATTCGCCACCAACGACAAGATGGTTGCGAGATGCGATCGCCAGTTTTAAAGCTACAGAAAAAATTATAATTTTGATGTCTCCAATCCAGCAAATTCCCATCGAGCTGGAGAAAGAAGTAGTGGTCATCGATTATGCTTTACCGAACCTGCAAGAGTTAAATCAAGTACTTAGCCAACAGCTAGAGAAAACGAAAACGCGCCGAACTAATACTGAGGCGAGAGAGAAGCTGCTCAAAGCTGCCTTGGGGTTAACTCGGGATGAAGCAGAAAAAGTTTATCGTAAGGCACATGTTAAAGCCAAGCGCCTGACGGAACAAGAAGTAGAAATCGTTCTCTCAGAAAAGAAACAGCTAATTCGCCGTAACGGAATCTTAGAGTATATAGAAGAAGACGAGACTATTGATTCTATCGGCGGTCTAGAAGAACTAAAACATTGGCTGAGACAGCGTTCTAACGCTTTTACAGAAAGAGCTAGGGAATACGGCTTGCCTCAACCCAAAGGGATGTTAATTCTCGGCGTACCTGGATGTGGTAAATCTCTGATCGCTAAAACTACTTCCCGTTTGTGGAGTTTACCCTTGTTGCGCTTAGATATGGGTAGGGTTTACGATGGCTCGATGGTGGGTCGTTCAGAAGCTAATTTGCGCAACGCGCTCAAAACCGCCGAATCGATTTCACCAGCTATTCTCTTCATAGACGAACTAGATAAAGCTTTTGCTGGAAGTACGGGATCTGCTGATTCTGACGGCGGCACTTCCAGCCGTATCTTCGGTTCTTTCCTCACTTGGATGCAAGAGAAAACCTCCCCCGTATTTGTCATGGCTACAGCCAACCGAGTAGAAAGACTACCGGGAGAGTTTTTACGCAAGGGTCGTTTTGACGAAATTTTCTTCGTCGATTTGCCAAATACACAAGAGCGTCAAGACATATTTAGAATTCACCTGGCTAAACGGCGCTCAGAAGTTTCTCGTTTCGATATTGAACAGCTATCTAAGGTTTCTGAAGGTTTTTCCGGGGCAGAAATCGAGCAGGCAATTATTGCCGCGATGTACGAAGCCTTTGCTCAGGACAGGGAATTTACGCAGTTGGACATTATTGCTGCGATTAAATCTACCCTTCCTCTGTCTCGGACAATGACAGAGCAGGTAACAGCGCTAAGAGATTGGGCTAGGCAAAGGGCGCGACCTGCCTCTAGCTCCATAGCTGAATATCAGCGACTGGAGTTTTAACAAGCTTTCTCCTGTTCGCAGCAGGAGTAAAGGCTAGCTAATTGCTAGCAGTATTAAATAGCCGCTCTAATACTTAAATATAGCGGTAGCAAAACTAAGAGTTGTTGTTGACTTATATCTTACTGGAGGAATCTCAATGTCTCATTTCAGCACTCTACGTACTAAAATCACCGATGCCGAAATCCTAAAGGCATCCCTGCGCGATTTGGGAATCACTGTTAAGGCTAGTGCTGACGTTCGCGGTTACAACGGCCAGCGCGTCCGTGCTGACATTGTAGCTGTTCTTGAAGGCGAATACGATCTCGGCTGGTCTTGCAATAGTGATGGCACCTTCGATCTAATTGCTGACCTCTGGGGAGTTGCTAAAAAACATAATCAAACCGAACTTATTAACTCCATTAACCAAAAATACGCTGTCAATAAAACTCTGAGTGAGGTAAAACAGCGTGGTTTGCAGAATGCCAACGTCAAGTTAGTTCTTCAAAAATAAGATTTTTTGAAGCGCGTTCCCAAATCTAGGGGTTGACCATTAGCAGGTTAACCCTTTTTTCTGATTATTAATAAAGTCGATTGATTTAAATCACAGCATTAAGTATTTCTTAAGAAAATAGGATGGCTGCGGACATTTTTCCCCACATTCCGCACCTCCAAGTGTCTCAACTCATTCTCAGAGAATGAGTATAGATTGCGCGAGCAGCAATAATACTAACAGATAATTAAAGAGAGCGCAGAAAAAGTATTTTGAATTGAATCGAGATGAGAGAACACGACGTTATTATTGTTGGTGGGGGCTTAGCTGGCTCTCGTGCTGCTGTAGAAATTAAACGCATCAACCCTAGTTTAGATGTGGCTTTAGTTGCTAAAACCCATCCTATCCGTTCCCACTCTGTAGCCGCACAAGGGGGAATAGCTGCAACGCTGAAAAACCTCGATCCAGAAGATAATTGGGAGTCACACGCTTTTGATACTGTCAAGGGTTCTGACTATTTAGCCGATCAAGATGCTGTAGAAATTCTTACTCAAGAAGCACCTGACGTAATTATTGATCTAGAACACATGGGGGTTTTATTCTCCCGCTTCTCCGACGGACGTATTGCTCAACGTGCCTTTGGGGGACATTCTCACAAACGCACCTGCTATGCAGCGGATAAAACAGGTCACGCTATTCTACACGAATTGGTAAATAATCTCCGCCGTTACGGGGTGGAAATTTATGATGAGTGGTACGTAATGCAGCTGATCCAGGAAGAGGGAGAAGCTAAAGGTATCGTTATGTACCATATCTTAGACGGAGAGATAGAAATTGTTAGAGCTAAGGCCGTAATGTTTGCCACTGGCGGCTATGGCAGGGTATTTAATACTACTTCTAATGACTTTGCCTCCACTGGGGATGGTTTGGCAATGTCTGCTCTTGCTGGCATTCCTTTAGAAGATATGGAATTTGTTCAATTCCATCCTACAGGTTTGTATCCGGTAGGAGTGTTGATTTCTGAAGCAGTTAGGGGAGAAGGGGCATATCTCAGAAATAGCGAGGGCGATCGCTTCATGAAAGACTATGCTTCTAAGCAAATGGAACTGGCCCCCCGCGATATCACCTCGAGAGCAATTACTCTCGAAATTCGCGCCGGACGAGGGATAAAATCTGACGGTAGTTCCGGTGGACCTTTTGTCTATCTTGACTTGCGCCACATGGGAAAGGAAAAAATTATGAGTCGAGTACCTTTCTGTTGGGAAGAGGTGGAACGACTGGTAGGAATTGATGCAGTAAATCAGCCCATTCCCGTGCGTCCTACCGTTCATTATTCTATGGGAGGGATTCCCGTAAATACCGATGGACAAGTGCGTCTGAGTGCAAATAGCTTAGTTGAGGGCTTTTTTGCTGCCGGAGAATCTGCCTGCGTGTCGGTTCACGGTGCTAACAGGTTGGGAAGTAATTCTTTGTTGGAATGCGTGGTGTATGGGAAGAGAACCGGGGCGGCGATCGCTCGCTATGTTGCCAACCGCAAATTACCGGAATTCGATGCCGAATCCTATCTTAGTCAGGCTCAACAAAGATTACAAAACTTGTTCAATAGATCGACTGGAATACGCATCGGTCAACTACGTCAAGAATTTCAGGACTGCTTAACCGAACACTGCGGCGTTTTCCGCACAGAAGCAACTATGAGGGAAGGTTTGACCAGAATACAAC